>JBGPCS010000230.1:0-5008 GCA_041481875.1 Sulfurifustaceae bacterium | reverse complement strand
TTAAACCATGCCACACCGTCCGCAATCAGAATATTCGTTTCGTAGTCTGCGGGATCAAGACCGTAGTGCAAGTAAATCGCGCAACCGAGAGCGGACTGCGCCGGTAGTAGCCGGAATATCTTCTTACGATCATGACGCAGAACAAACCGAGCCCACCCCGAGCACAGCGCACAGTGGCCGTCGAAAACGATGATGGGGCGGTCGTCTGGGAACTTCGGTACGGTCGGATCGAGACGGTAACTGTAAATAGCATTCGACTTTCGCAAACTGCGAGACATTGAGTGCAAGTTGCAGCTTATGTTATTCACTAGTAGTACCAAGACTTCATCGTTCCCGCACACTATCGTTCAATGCCTGCACCAGCGGGCTCAGAAAATACTCGATTACGCGCCGTTGTCCAGTTTTGATTTCGACCGACACGTTCATGCCGGGCGTGAGCGGCACATCGCGGCCGTTGTCCACGCGAATCGTTGACTGTTCGAGGCTTACGCGCGCGCCGTAGAAGAAGCCGAGCTTTTCTAGCGGCACGGCGTCCTTCGACAGGCTTAGGACGCGTCCCGCGATCGTGCCGTAGCGGGTGAACGGGAAGGACTCGACTTTGATTTCGGCTTCTTGGTTTTCGTTCACGAAGCCGATGTCTTTGTTTTCGACCCACGCTTCGATCTCTAGATGGTCTTCGTTCGGGGCGATCACCATTAGTTGCTGCGCGGGGGTGACGACACCGCCGATGGTGTGCACGGCGAGCTGCTGTACAACGCCGTCGATCGGAGCTGTGAGATATTGCTGGCTCGCGCGTGTGTGGGCTTTGGCGAGCTCCTTCGACAGCGAATGCGCGCGAGTCTCGGCATCGGCGAGGGCGCCGGCGTATTCCTGCGCTTTGGCGGCGCGCTTTTGCTCGATGTCGAGGAACTGCATCTGCGAGACGTACTGCTTTTCGAGCATCTGCTTGTACGCGTCCGATTGGTTTTGCAGCGCGCGGTACTCGGTGAGTTGGTCGCGCAAGCGGTCGCGCTGGGTTTGTACGAAGCCAGGGTCGGCACCTTTGGGCGGATCGAAGTGGTCGCGATTCGCCATCAACGCGCGGATGCGCGCGATTTCGGTTTGCGCTGCGAGATATTCGTTGGAGAATTTCTCCTTGTCGGCGCCCGCGGTGGTGTCGATCTCAACGAGCGGCTGGCCTTGCTTGACGCGGCTGCCGTCGCGGACGTAAATCGCCTTGACGACACCGTTCTCGAGCGGCTGGATCAACTTTGATCGGTCGCCGGGGACGATCTTGCCTTGCGCGACCGCGATGATGTCGATCTTGCCGAACGTCGCCCACACCACGCCAACCGTGAACAGCGCCATGATGACGTAAGCCACGGTGCGACCAACGGGCGAGGCGGCGGTTTCCTGCAGCTCGATGACCGCCGGCAGGAACTCGATCTCTTTACCTTGCGCGCGGCGGATGGGCGCTTCGCGCTTCAGCTCCTGCCAGCTGATGCGCCATACGTCGATGTGGCGGTTGATGCCGCTTAAAAATTCAGCGAGACGCGAACTTGGTTTAGTCGTTATGGTTTTTCCGGTCATGAAACAAAACCCCATGTTCACCGCAAAGGCGCAAAGAGCGCAAAGTTATCGAAGATTGTTTACAACTCGCTTGATGCCCAACCTGAGCAACGGGACGTTGAAATTGATCAGCATCCCCAGCTTTAGTTGAGACAGCTTTAGATAAGTCAGCATTTGGGCCGTGTGGATCGGTTCTAGGTGATCCACTGCTTTAAGCTCCAAGATTACCACTCCCTCTACGACAACATCGAGCCGATAGCTGCAATCGACCGATCTTCCTTTGTAGCTAATTGGGAGTCGCTGTTGTCGTTCGAAGCGTATATCCCGGTCGGCTAATTCGTAACAAAGACACTCATCATAGGCCGACTCAAGTAAACCTGGGCCAAGACAGCGATGAACCTCGATCGCCGCGGCAATAATTTCGTTCGATAGCAGATCCTCTCTAGACGTCTGCGGCTCCATGTTCGTCTCCACATCTTTTATTTCTTGATTCATTTCTTTGCGTCCTTTGCGTCTTTGCGGTGAATAAACGAATTACTATGCTAGCGCGATGCTGCCGTCTTGATGTCGATGCAGGTTCGCGTAGTAACCGTTCAGCTGAATCAGTTCCGGGTGCGTGCCTTCCTCGACGATTTCACCCTTCTCGATCACGAAAATGCGATTCGCCTGGCGCACCGTGCTCAAGCGATGCGCGACGATGAACACGGTGCGACCTTTGCAGATGCCTTGCAGGTTGCGCTGAATGATCGCCTCCGATTCGTAGTCGAGCGCGCTGGTGGCTTCGTCCAAGATCAAAATGCGCGGATTGCCGACCAGCGCGCGGCCGATTGCGACGCGTTGGCGTTGCCCGCCGGAGAGCGTCGCCCCGTGTTCCCCGACGACCGTGTCGTAACCGTGCGGTAACTCCAATATAAATTCGTGTGCACCGGCGAGCTTCGCCGCCTCGATCACCCGTTCCATCGGCATCCCCGGGTCGGCGAGCGCGATGTTGTCGCGCACGCTGCGGTTGAACAGGAAATTCTCTTGCAGCACGACGCCGATTTGACGGCGCAACCAGGCGGGATCGACTTGCGCGAGATCGACGCCGTCAATCAGGACGCGGCCGGATTCCGGTACGTACAAGCGCTGAATCAGCTTCGCGATCGTGCTCTTGCCCGATCCCGAACGGCCGACCAAGCCGATGACTTTCCCCGCCGCAACGTCGAACGACAGCTTGCGCAGCACTTCCGAGGTGTCGGCCCGATAGTGGAAAACGACCTTGTCGAATGTCACCTGGCCCGCGAGCGTGGGCAGGGTAGTCCGGTTCGGGTTATACGACGGCTCGGGCGGCGCGTTTAATATGTCGCCCAGCCGCTGCACCGAAATGCCGGCCTGTTGAAACTCCTGCCACAGCTGCACGACGCGCAACAGCGGCCCGCTCACGCGCCCGGCGAGCATGTTGAACGCGATGAGCTGGCCGATGGAAAGCTGGTTGTCCATGACGAGGTAGGCGCCGGCCCAGAGAATGAGAACGGTCGTCAGCTTATTGATAAATGAAGCGACTTGGCCGGTGACATTGCCCAAATTGTTGGTCCGAAAAGCGGCGCGCACGTAGCTCGCAAGCTGCTCTTCCCAGCGCCGCTGCATGGCCGGCTCGACCGCCATGCTCTTCAGCGTCTGTATGCCGTTGATGGATTCGACCAGGAACGCCTGGTTCTCGGCGCCGCGGTTGAATTTCTCGTTCAGCCGGGCGCGGAAGATCGGCGTGATGACGACCGAAATGAACACGTAGAAAGGAACCGTCCCGAGCACGATCATCGTCAGGAGCGGGCTATAGAAGTACATCACCGCGAGGAAGACGATCGTAAAGAAAAGATCGATGACCACCGTTACCGTCGAGCTGGTTAGAAACTGCCGGATGGTTTCAAGCTCGCGGATGCGGGCGACGGTATCGCCGATGCGTCGCGCCTCGAAGTAGGCGATCGGCAGACGCAATAGATGCCGGAACATCTGCGCGCCGAGCGTGACGTCGATGCGGCTCGAGGTATGCGAAAAAATATACGCCCGCAGACCACCCAGCGTGACCTCGAATAGGATCAACGCCAGCATGCCGATCGCCAGCACGTGCAGAGTGGTAAGCCCCTTGTGCACGAGCACCTTGTCGATGACGACCTGGAAAAATAGCGGCGTCAGCAGCGCGAAGAGCTGTATGAAGAACGACGCCAACAGCACCTCGCCCAACAGCTTGCGGTGCTTGAGAATCGGGGGAATGAACCAGGTGAAATCGAACTTCTGGTCTTCGGGACGAAGATTCGCGCGCTTGGTGAAGAGCATCAGCTCGCCGTTCCAGGAGTCTTCGAACACCTGGCGCGGCCATAGGAGCGGGCGGGTCTCGCGCGGGTCATGAACCAACACGCGCTCGTCGTCCGCGCGCGCAACGATGATAAAGCGGCCGTCTTTTAGTGCCGCAATGGCGGGGAGATTGATGACGGAAAGTCGCGACCAGTCGCTCTTGGTCACACCGGCCTTCAGACCGAGGTGTTTCGCCGCCAGCAGTACTTTGGCTTGGTCGAACGGTTTGCCGGACTCGGCGAACTGATGCTTTAGTTGATCAGCATCCGCGGGGATACCGAAGAAACGCGCGAGCAGCACGAGGCACGAGAGACCCGTCTCGTCCGAGCGCGTAGTAGCGGCGTGCGGAGAAATACCCCCTCCCTCGTTCCCTTGAAAATAGTACTGGTGTTTCCTTCCATTTCGCCCTTCCTTAGGCACCCAATTCCACGGGCGGACTTTTACACGAGAGCACGACCAAAGCGCAACCGCCTTTGGTGCCGCGCATTATCGAAAGTGATTAGGTCGATGAAGAAATCACGCAAAAAAATAGGAGCACGCCGAGATCACGCCTCGAATCCGCCATCGCCCGGCGCGGAAAAGTGGTACACGGTCGTTACTGACAATAAATGTAGTTGGGTTGGGTAGAAGGAGACTGTGTAAAAACTCAAGAAACTTTCCTCGCAGCTGAAAAAAATTCACACTCTGGCTGCTGTAGGGTGCGCTTCACGCACCAACAATCTTAGATTTTGGTGCGCACGGCGCACCCCACGTTCTGTGAATCTCACTCCGAAATTCGAATGGGGGTTTTTACACAGTCTCTAGAAGCGACACCCAACGACATAATATTCTCCCGTGCCAACCATCAGAACGCGACGGAACTCACCCAAAGGGATCGAGATAAGATGTCGTTGGGTTACGCCGCTTCGCGGCTAACCCAACCTACCTGAGGCATCCCTAAGCGCCGTCCATTTTTGCAGCTAAAGCCGATCGGCTAAACGATGATTTAAATCGCGCGATGGAGAGTTAAGGAACCTCTGATTAAGTGAACATTCACCGCAAAGGGCGCAAAGGACGCGAAGAAAAACATGAGATTTATCGAGAAAACCCTTTGCGTCCTCTGCGCCTTTGCGGTGAGAAATAGCTTTGG
>JBGPCS010000229.1:0-5020 GCA_041481875.1 Sulfurifustaceae bacterium | reverse complement strand
TATCGAGATCAACACCGTCATCGGCGGCGGCGGGCCACCGTTGCTGCTATTGCACGGCTACCCGCAGACGCACGCGATCTGGCACAAGATCGCACCGCGCCTCGCGGAGCGCTACACCGTAATCGCAACCGACTTGCGCGGATACGGCGACAGCTCGAAACCGGAGGGCTTGCCCGACCACAGCAACTATTCAAAGCGCGCGACCGCGAACGATCAGGTCGCCGTGATGCGCAGCCTCGGCTTCGATCGATTCTTTCTCGCCGGGCACGATCGCGGCGGGCGCGTCGCACATCGACTCGCACTCGATCATCCGGAATGCGTGCAAAAACTCGCCGTGCTCGACATCTCGCCGACCAAGACGATGTACGAACAAACCAGCATGGAACTGGCGCGCGCTTACTACCATTGGTTTTTCCTGATCCAACCCGCGCCGTTTCCGGAGACGCTGATCAACGCCAATCCGGATTTCTATCTTCGCGCAAAACTTCGAATCGGAGGAGCGAATCCGTTCGCACCGGAAGCGTTCGCAGAATATCTCCGCTGCTTCCGCGATCCCGCGACAGTGCACGCGAGCTGCGAGGACTATCGCGCCGCCGCCGGTATCGATCTGGAGCACGACCGCGCGGACGAAGCCGCCGGGCGCAAGGTGCGTTGCCCGTTGCTCGTGCTTTGGGGCAAGAACGGCGTCATCGAGCATTTGTTCAAGCCGCTCGACGATTGGGCCCGCGTCGCAACCGACGTGCGCGGTCGCGCGCTGCCGGCCGGGCACTATCTCGCAGAAGAAGTTCCGGATCTCATTTACTCCGAGCTCGTCGGATTTTTCTCTTAAAAATAGTTGTTAACCGCAAAGGACGCTAAGGACGCCACGGAACGGAGTGTGGACAAAAACGAAAATCCTTTGCGTCCTTGGCGTCCTTTGCGGTTCGTTTGAACTAATCAGAGGTTCTTGGCCGACTCATCCCGGCTCCGCCAACCATGCGTCGATTTTCGGAGTCACCTCCGCGAGCGGCGCGTAACCGTGCGTCAGCAACGTGAAGCCCGAATCGTCTTGCAGTACCGCGGTAGGGAACCCGCGAATCCCGGCGCGAGCGGTTTGATCGAAGTGCGCCAGGGTTTTTTCCCGCACCGCTTCCGTTTCGAAATGTTGCAAGAAAAGTTGTTTGTCGACGCCCTGCTGTTCCGCCAGCGCCGCCAATAAATCCGGCTGCGTGACATCTTGCTGTTCGGCATAGAACGCCGCCTGCACCGATTTGAAATAAGCGAACTTCGCCTCGGACTTTAGTTCCTCGACGGTGACGACCGCCCGGCACGGCGGCTCGGTGTCGTAAATGAAGCCATCCGGCAACGCGCCCTCGATTTTGAACGGCTGGCCGCTGCAGCTCTGTACCTCCTGCCAGTGGTGCAGTATCTCCGCGCGGAATTGCGGCGTGACCGGCTCGATGGTTCCCGGGCGCAGGCCGCCCATCACCAAGACGAATTGCAGCCGATCCTGATAGCCGTCCTGAATCGCGCTGATCACCGGCGCGAAACCCCAACACCATGAGCACATGGGATCGGCGAAATACCAAAGAATACGTTGCGGGCTCATGCGGCTGTCACTGCCTGTTGGTCCTGCCGATTCGGCTTGTCGCCGAGACAGTCATATTAATCGATAACTTGCCGAGGACGCGGGCGTTCAGACGGGGTCTGAGTTTCCCTAAATTTACAATAGCTAATACTGACAGTTGTCACAGGGGGCGGCCGTGGCTAAATTGTTCTACGATCATTCGTCCTCGCGCACGACGGGGAGATGAAGCGTGGCGGGACCCGCGCAGATATTGCTTCCTTGGGTTCCGCCGCTCCGCGGCTACGCCCAACCTACATCAGGTGCAATTTGAGATAGGTTCTAATCCTCGGCGATGCCACCTCGAGTCATCGCAGGGCGTTGAGATAGGTTCAAGAGCCAGGGAGCGCTTTGCAATATGATAAGGAAATCTCACACCGCGCAGCCGAAAGGGGTGGAGTCGAAAGTCGGGCCGAAACTGGACCCAAGCGTTTACCGGTCGTTGAACGCGGGGGATTTTACGCTTGATATATCGGCCAGCGCTTCGCGCCAACTGAGCCTGCGCGAAACCCAAGTGCTGCGCTGGCTCGCGTTGGGAAAATCCACCACGTTAATCGCCGATATTCTCGCCATCAGCGTCTGCACGGTGCGCGCGCACGTGCGCAGTATCCTCATCAAATTGCATGCGTCCAACATTCATCATGCGATCGCGCTCGCCTTCGCGAAGGGCTTATTGCACAACCGGTGACAGGTTTCGCGGCAACCGGCGATCGCTATTGTGCGGACGACCCGGCACCTCGCGTCAGGCCGTCGGCGTCGATGTGCTCGCGTGTTCAGTCCCCTCCCGCTTTCCGATGAAATTGACGGTCGTACCGATTACGCCGTCGTCGCGCAGTATCCTGCGGTGCCCCAGTCCTTCCGTCGTCATGAACGACGCGCCGCGCCACGCGTCGGCGAGCTGCCTGCTTTCCCCGATCGGGACTTCCTTGTCATCGACGTCATGGATGATCAGCGCGGGCACATCGAGATTTCGCGCGTTGGTATCGGCGGAAAATTTCATCCATATGTCGCGGTGCGGCGCGAAACGCGCCTCGACGCGCCGGATGATGTCGTCGAAGACAGCGTCGGAGATTTGAAGCAGCGCCCGGATTTTATACTGGAGGTCGTCGAACCGCCGCGGCACGCTGATCAACACCACGCGCTCCGCCGTGAGGCCGTGGTTGAGCACGTACGCGAGGCACAATCCCCCGAAGGAATGCGCAACCGCGCCGGCGAACGGGCCGGCCTGCTTCTGAAACTGCAGCAGGAACTCGGCGTACTCGATTACGTCGGTTTCGGTTCCCCGCGACGCGCCGTGCGCGGGTGCATCGAGCGCGACGACGCGGTAGCCGGCTTGCCGGAGCGGGCGAACGAAATGGGCGAGATGCCCGGTGCACGAATCCCACCCGTGGACCAAGACGACGTTCGGGCCGCGGTCGCCCCAGGAATACGTCACCGCGGTCTTGCCGTTCCAGGCAATCGTGCCGCGCGCGGCGTCGGCGAGAATCTGCGCGTCCGCCTTGCGCAATTTGGCGCGGTTCGGCCGAAACACCATCTTGTAGGCGAGCGCGCCCATCATCTTCGGAGCGATCAGGCCACCGAGGCGGAACGCAACGCGCGCCGCGCGCAACAGCGGCAACGGTTTCTGCGACGATTGATCCTGATCGGACGTGGACGACGCGACATGATCCTGCATGATGCTCATCTCCATTTCGGCGCCCGCGCGCCACGCTCCTTATCCTAAGGCACTTTCCGCGGGCGCGCGAACCGCGTCTTTCGATTCCGCGATACAGCGCGCGAGTAAATTCGGACTCGCGAGATGAACATTGTGTCCGCCCGGCAAGCCGATGTGTTCCGCGCGCGGCAACGCCGCGCTCAGCTTCGCACGGTCTTCATGGTCGCTAAAATTGCTCGAATCGCCCGACACGATCGTGACTGGCGCGCCGACGCATCGCAGCAACGCGAGATATTGCTCCGCGGTTCCGTTGAACGACAGACCGTGCAGGCTGCGCAAGAGTGGATCCCAGCGCCAGCGAATCCCGCCTTCGCACGCTTCCGTGGCGCGACGGGCGAGTAGCAGCGAGAACGACTCCGACAGTTCCGGATTCTTGGCCTTGAGCAGCAGCGCCGCCGTCTCGAGTCGCGGGATGATAGATTGACGCGGCTGCGACGCGATGAAATCGAGCTGCGCGCCGAGTTGCGCCACCGCGTCCGCATCGGGGGGGCGCGGCGCCAGCACCGGTTCCACCAGGACGAGACGCTTGATGCGTTCGCGCCGCACGGCGGCGAGCATTCCGGCAATCACGGTACCGAGCGAATGACCCACCAGGATCAGCGACGGGGCAGTCAGCTTTCGTAACAACGCGTCGACGTCGGCCGTCAAGTCGACCAGATTGGTCAAACAGCCCGTCGGCGCGCGCGCCGATCGACCATGGCCGCGCAAGTCGGGCGCAACCACGTGGTAACCCGCCTCGGCGAGACGATCGGCGACGGGCGTCCAGACCGCGCCCTGATCGCAGATTCCATGCAAGCACACCACCAACGGCTGTCCGGCGGCACCCCACTCGCACACGCACAGACGACCACCTCGGGTTTCGAGATAAAACTCGCGCATGCGAAATCTCAGTTGACCTGGCGCTCGCGCCCGGCCCAGTACTGGGCCCGCAACTCGCGCTTGAGTAATTTTCCGCTGGCGTTGCGCGGGAGCGCATCGACCAACGCAATCGCGCGCGGGAGCTTGAAGCTCGCCAACTCCCGCCGGCAATGCGCCTGCAGGTCATCGGTGTCGGCGTGCAACGCCGGTTTGAGGACGACGAAGGCCTTCACCACTTCCCCCCATCGTTCATCCGGCACGCCGATCACGGCCGCTTCCGCCACCGCGGGATGGCTGCAGAGCACCCGTTCGATCTCGGCGGGATAGATGTTTTCCCCGGCCGAGATGATCATGTCTTTGACGCGGTCGCGGATGTAAACGTAGCCGTCGGCGTCCATGGATGCCGCGTCGCCGGTGCGCACCCAGCCGTCGGCGAGCGTCGCCTTCGTCGCGTCGTCCTGATTCCAGTAACCGACCATGCCCGCCGGAGAACGGATGTAGACCTCGCCGATGTTTCCCGGCGGAAGCACTTCTCCGCTCGCTCCGACAATTCGAACTTCGACGCCCGGCAACGCCCGCCCGGCCGATTGCATCCGCGCGTTTCCGCTGACGTCGTGATCGTGTTCTCGCAAACACACCGCCATGTTGCCGGTCTCCGTCATGCCGTACATCTGCACCAGATCGCATTGCAAGATTTCCATCGCCTTGCGTTGCAACTCGACGGCGATAGGCGCGCCGCCATAAACGAGATGCGTCACCGACGAGAAGTCGGTCGTTTTGCATCTGGGTTCGAGCAGCAGCAGCTGGATCATGGCCGGAACCAGGCCCAGGCGCGTTATCCGATG
>JBGPCS010000228.1:0-5026 GCA_041481875.1 Sulfurifustaceae bacterium | reverse complement strand
GCTCGCCGGCTTCTCGTTCGGCGCGTATATGGCGTTACGCGCGGCGGGACGTTTTCCCGTGTCGCGGCTTATCTTGATCGCGCCGCCGATACATCTGTACACGGAGCTCGGCGCTCCCCCGACACCGCGCGCGCCGCTGCTCGTGCTGCAAGGCGAACAGGATGAAATTGTGCCTCTGGCGGCGGTGCAACAGTGGCTTGCGGCGCTTCCATCGCCACCGACCTTCAAGACCTTTGCTGACACCGGACATTTTTTTCATGGCCGCTTGAACGATCTACGCCTCGTTCTCGAAGCCACGCTCCGGTCCGCGGTTCCAACTTGAATTCCATCGCGATATTTCACCGCTATGAAAACGATACTGCTGCTCGCATGTTCAAACGTGTTTATGACCTTCGCGTGGTATGCGCACCTGAAGGACTTGCGCGACAAGCCCTGGATCGTCGCCGCGCTCATCAGCTGGGGTATCGCGCTCTTTGAATATCTATTGCAGGTTCCGGCCAACCGTGCGGGTTACGGGCAGTTCGATCTCGGCCAGCTCAAGATTATTCAGGAGGTCATTGCGCTCGCGGTGTTCGTGCCCTTCGCGTTCCTCTACATGAAAGAGCCGCTGCGCCTCGACTTTCTGTGGTCGGCGTTATGCCTCATCGGCGCTGTTTACTTCATGTTCCGCACGCCGCTCGGAACCGGTTAATCGCGCGCTTCAGCGTATCGGCAGTTCGCGCAGTCGGGCCTCGAAGAGTTGTTCGCGCTCCTGCTTGGTTTCGAGTCGAATCGCGGTATCGACGATTTCGTGCGTCAGATGCGGGGCGAACCACTGCATGAAGTCGTACATGTATTTGCGCAATACCGCTCCGCGCCGGAACGCGATGTGCGATGTGTTGCTCGGAAACAGGTGCGACGCGTCGATCATTGCGAGACCGTTATCGAGCGCCGGATCGAACGCCATTTTCGCCATGATGCCGACGCCGACGCCGAGCCGCGCGTACGTCTTGAGCGTCGTCGAATCGGTGGCGGTGAAGACGACGTCGGGCTTCAGGCCCTTCTCGGCAAAGGCGCGATCGAGCGTCGAGCGACCGGTAAAGCCGTAAACGTACGTGACGATCGGATGGCTCGCGAGGCGTTCCAGCGTCAACGGCAACTCCTTCAGTATCGGATGATCGAGAGCCGCAACCACGCAGCGATTCCAGTGATAGCAGGGGAGCGTTACCAGATCGTCGAGTAGCTCGAGCGCCTCGGTCGCGATCGCGAAATCGACCTCGCTGCGGGCGGCCATCTCGGCGATCTGCACCGGGGTACCCATGTGGATATGCAGCGTGATCTTGGGGTATTGGGCGCGGAACCGCTGAATGGTATCCGGAAGCGCGTAGCACGCCTGTGTATGTGTGGTAGCGATGGAAAGGCTTCCGTGACCTTCGTCGGCATACTCCTGAGCCAGTTCTTTAATGTTCCGAACTTCCAGGAGTATTTGCTCCGCCCGTTTGATAATCTCCTTTCCCGCGGGTGTAATATCGGCAAAGTGTTTGCCGCTACGGCGGAAGATTTGAATCCCGAGTTCTTCTTCCAGCAATCGCACCTGCTTACTGATTCCGGGCTGGGAAGTGAACAGATTGGCGGCGGCGTCCGACACCTTTAGACCGGCGCGTGCGATCTCGCAGATGTAGCGGAATTGTTGGAGCTTCATTAGCTTTATATTCGAATTGAATTAAAATAGGGTATTTTATTCTTTCAATATACCACTGCGGCTTTGTTAAAGTCCCTCAAGACCCAGGTAACCAGTTGCGAGCATTTCTATGACGGCGCGGTTGAATCTGACAAACGACATCGAGCTCGATAAGTTCGAGGAGACGGTGAACGCCTTCTTGAGCGGCGAGATCGATGGTGATCGCTTTACCGCGTTCCGGTTGCAACAAGGCGTCTATGGCCAACGCCAGGCCGGCGTGCACATGGTGCGCATAAAGTTGCCCGGTGGCCGTCTCATTCCCCGCCAGCTCGTGGGGATCGCCGAAGTCGTGGAAAAGTACACCGAGCATCAAGTCGCCCACATCACGACTCGGCAAGATATCCAATTGCATTACGTGCCCACCGCCAATGCGCCGCATTTGCTGCGTCATCTTGCAAGCTACGGTCTAACGACTCGCGAAGCGTGCGGCAACACGGTGCGCAACATGACGACGTGCTCGCTTTCCGGAGTATGCCCGCGCGAGCATGTGGACGTTACTGCCCATCTCGAAGGTGCGGTGAAACGTTTTCTGCGGCATCCGCTGACGCAGCACATGCCGCGTAAATTCAAGATTAGCTTCTCGGCATGCGAGGCGGATTGCGCACAGGGAATGATGCACGATCTCGGCGTCGTCGCTACGCGCCAGAACGGCAAGTTCGGTTTTAAGGTGCTCGCCGGCGGCGGCCTCGGTCACAAACCGCATGAGGCGCTCGTCATCGAACCGTTTCTCGAGGAGAAGGATCTGCTGCCATGCATGGAAGCGGTCGTCTCGCTGCATCACCGCTATTCCGATCGCAAACGTCGCGCGAAGGCTCGAGTTAAATTTTTAGTCGATCGCTTCGGGGCCGAAGGGTTTCTCGAAAAGTACCGCGAGGAGTACGCTCGCACCAAGGCGGCGTTCATCAATCAAGAATATCCGAAAGGCGATTGGAAGGGCGGCACGCCCGGTCCGGCGCCCGGCATCGGTGCGCCGCGTAAGATTTTCAAAATCAAGCCGATCGGCCAAGTCGCGTTTCCGATTGCCGTGCCGATCGGCGATATCTCGCCGTCGCAGCTTCGTAGCCTGGCGGCGATCCTGGAGCGCGACGGGCTGCTCGATATTCGCGCGACCCAGGATCAGAACTTCATGGTCGTCGGTGTGCCGGAGACGAAGATTCCCGCGTTGCGCGTAGCGCTTGCGGAAATTCAGCTCGCCGAACCGAAAGTCGGCGATGACATAGTCGCGTGCCCCGGCACGTCGACCTGTAAGCTCGGGATCACCTCCTCGAAGACTCTTGGCGCCATGTTGAACGGCGGCCCGAACGACTTGCGCATCCGCGTAAGCGGGTGCCACAACAGTTGCGCCCAGCCGGACACCGGCGATATCGGCGTATACGGCGAGGGCCGGCGCCTCTTCGGCAAGTTGATTCCCCATTACGTGTTCCAGTTCGGCGGCGACGGCATGGCCGATGGCGCGCTGACGTTCGACGGCCCGGAGATTCCGGCGGCGCGCTCGCTCCAAGCGGTGGAGCGTATCAAGGACGCCCACGCGAGCGATCGCGACACCGGCGAATCGTTCTTCGCCTGGAGCCGGCGCAAAGGCGCCGACTACTTCGAGAAACTGCTCGCGGATCTCGCCAAGGTCGAAGAGGCGGATCTCGCCAGCGTACTCTCGGATCACGGCGAACAGAGCGCGTTCAAAGTGTTCCAATTCGGCGGCGGCGAATGCGCCGGTGCCAACCAAGAGCAGGCGTCGGCGTTGTTCTTTGAAGCGGCCTATGAGCGCTCTTGCCGCAACGCCTTCGGCTACGAGCACAACTACGACGCGGCGCTCGAATGCCAGGAAGCGATCACGCGTTTGACCGGGCAAGCGGCGCTATTCGCCGCGACGCGCAAGACGCCGACGTTCGAACTGAGCGCGTTGCCGAATCTCGTGCGGGAAGCGGCGGCCGATCGGTCCGTGCTCGCCGACACGGCGGAAGCGCTCATCAAGAGCATCGAGACTTTTCGCGTGCAGATGGATCACGACAGCTATCAAGCCCTGGCGGCGCAATCGGATGAATGGATGCGCCAGGCCGCCGACTACTGCGAGTCGCGCGATCCGCTGCTCGATTTGTCGCAATCGGTACCTCACGGCGACAAGCGCGTCGTGATGCCGAGCGCGACCGAACCGACGCGCGCTACCGCCGCGTAGTATCCTTAAACTTTCCTTTAATCGCATCAGCGACCCATCTCACCCTCTCCCTCCGGGAGGGGGATGGGGTGAGGGACAGCGCGTCGAATCTTCGGCATCCTTCACCCTCATTCACCGTCCTCGCTCCCTCATCCCCATCCCTTCTCCCGGAGGGAGAAGGGGACGAGCCGAGGCGCGCTTGGCGCGCGCACCTTGTAAGATGGGCGCATGGCCGATCCTTTTGACTTTGAACGCCTCGATCGCTACGCGGTCATGGGCAATCCGGTGGCGCATAGCAAATCGCCGCTGATCCATCAGCAATTCGCGCGACAGTTTCGCCATCGCATCGAGTACCTCGCAATCCAAGTGGACCCGGGCGGTTTTGCGCAAGCGGTCGAACAATTTCGAGCGGCGGGCGGAAAGGGGCTGAACGTCACCGTTCCGTTTAAGCTCGAAGCCGCGCGCTTAGCCGATAGCTTGAGCGATCGCGCGAAGCTCGCCGGCGCGGTGAACACGCTGAGGTTCGAGGCTGACGGCCGGCTATTCGGCGACAACACGGACGGCATCGGGTTGGTTCACGACATCGAGCTCAATTTCGATGTGTCGATCAAGGGCAAGCGCATCCTGGTATTGGGTGCCGGCGGTGCCGTGCGCGGCGTCTTGGGTCCGTTGCTTCGGCACAATCCGGCGCGCGTCGTTATCGCCAACCGCACCGTGTCCAAAGCGCGCGACGTCGCGGAAGCTTTCGACGACCAAGTACCGATCGACGTCTGCGCTTTTGCGGATCTTCGTGGGAAGCACTTCGATATCGTCATCAACGGCACCAGCGCCAGTTTGAAGGGTGAAATGCCACCGTTGCCGGCAACGTTGTACACGCGCGATTCACTTGCTTACGACATGATGTACAGCGAGCACTCGACGCCGTTCCTTGAATGGTCGGCTGTGAACGGCGCGCGACGCGTAACCGATGGATTGGGGATGTTGGTCGAGCAGGCGGCCGAGTCCTATTTCGTCTGGCGTGGAGCGCGGCCGGAGACGAAACCGGTTATTGCCGCGTTACGCAAGGGAAGTTAAAGCGGGTGTAACCGCGGACGGGCGCGCCAAGCCGGATGGAGTCGCGCAAACGAACGCTATTTCGTCGCATCGTTTCTCTT
>JBGPCS010000227.1:0-5035 GCA_041481875.1 Sulfurifustaceae bacterium | reverse complement strand
GTTCGGTAGACTCGTCAGCCCGTCGTGCGTCGCGAGGTATTGAATGCGCTCCTCGGCGAGTTTCTGCTCGGTAATTTCGCGTGACACGCCGCGGTACCCCTTGAAGCGGCCTTTGTCGTCGAATATCGGTTCACCGCTGACGCTGATGTAGTACCGGGTTCCATCCGGGAGCGTGCGATGCATGACGGCGTCGCGATAGGGCTCGTGCGCTTCGTGCAAGGCGCGGTGCGCGTCCCACCCGCCGTCGGTCTCGATCTCATAGCCGGTTTCCCAATCGCGCTTGCCTATCAGGAACTGGCGCGACACGTCGTTGTCGCCGCGCCGACTCTCCACGCGCGTGAAACGAAATTCGGTGTCCTGTTCCCAATACCAGTCGGAGGAAAGCTCCGTCAGCGCGCGGAAGCGCGCTTCGCTCTCGCGCAGCACTCGTTGCGCCTGCTTGCGCTGCAAGAACTGGCCGACTTGGTTGCCGATGACGCCGACGGTGCGTAGGAGGCGCTCGTCGGGCTCGTGGATGATGGCGCCGGCGAAGCCGAGCAGGCCGATAACCTTTCCATCCGCCATCACCGGGAACGAAAAGCTCGAGTGTTCGCTGCTATGGCGAAAGCGCTGGTGCCACTGCGTGCTCGAATCGCGCACCACGCTGCCGACCCAGAGCGGCTTTGCGGTTTTCCATACGTTGCCGAGCGGACCATCCGCGGCGATCGTGACGCCGAGCGAATCTTTGTAGTATTCGCGGGTCGCGGTCGGGTTTCCCGCGCCGTTCCATCCCATCGTCAGGCGCAACGTCTGCGCGCGCTCATCGACCGTCCAGTAGCCCGCCGATTCCCACTGCTCCGATTCGCACACCAGACGCATCACCGTCTGCAGAATCTTGTGCGTGCTGTCGGCGTCGGCGAGACCGCGCGCCACCGCGTGCTCCAGGGTGAGCAACCGCTCTTCGTGTTTGCGCTTGGTGATATCGCGCGATGTGCCGCGGTAGCCGAGGAACGCCCCGTCCTTGTCGAATACCGGCGCGCCGTTCACGTTCATGTAGTTTAGGCGGGCGTCGTGGTCGCGATATGCGTATTCGAAGTCGCGAAACGATTCATGGCGGCGGCACGCCTCGCGGTGCGCGTCCCAATCGGCGGACTCGCGATCGACCCCGGGAAGCTCCCACGCGCATTTGCCGATGATGGCGGAGGCCGCATCGTAGCCTCCTGGGCCGCCCCCCTTTCCCTCGAACTTGGTGAAGCGGAAGTCAGTGTCGAGCTCCCAGAACCAGTCGGAAGAAAGATCGGTCAAGCTGCGGAAACGCTCTCCGCTCTCGCGCAGCGCCTCCTCGGCCCGGCGGCGCGCGGTCGCGTCGCGCGTCACGCCGCGAAACCCGACCGGGTTTCCGTGCGCGTCACAGATCAGTTGCACCGAGCTCTCTATCGTCGCGCGCGTGCCGTCTTTGCGTATAACGACCAAGTCTGTCATCTGTTCCGGTTTGCGGGTCTGGTACATGCGGGTGAAGATCTCGTGCACCCGCCGGACGTTTTCCTCCTCGTAGTACCGGCGATAGTTCAGGCCGGCCATTTCGGCGCGGTCGTACCCGAGCACCCGGCACTGGGCGTCGTTGAAGGACGTGAAGTTACCGTCGAGATCGACTTCCCAAAATCCCTCGTGCATGTTTTCCAGGACGGCGCGGTATTTTTCCTCGCTTGCGCGCAGCGCCTCCTCGGCATGTTTGCGCTCCCCCTCGTGATCGAAGTTATCGAGCGCGAACACGATGTTCTCGGCCATGCGCTCGAGGAGCGTGACGACCTTGTCGTCGAACGCGCGCTTCTCGTTCGAGTGCAGCAGGAGCACCCCGATCGTGCAGCCGGCGCGCAAAAGCGGAACGGCGGCGCCGGCGCGGATGCCCGCTTGCTCGGCGTCGGCGTGCCACGGACGCACGCGCTCATCCTTCATGAAGTCGTTGCTGACGCACGGCGCACCCGTGCGAAACGCCGTACCGACCAGGCCTTGGCCTTCAAGTTGTGTTTCATCCACCGCTACGTCAGGCAGTTGCTCGGCACCCGTGCCGCCGGAAGCGGCGATCCGCAGGCGGCTGCCGTCCGTCTCCGTCAGCAGCACTGCCGCGCGCAGGAATTCACCGCCCTGGACCGCGGCGTCGCACGCCCGTTGATACAGCTCTTGTGACGATTTCGAATGCATGATCGCTTCGTTCGTCGCGCCGAGCGTGGCGTACATGCGGCTCAGCCACGCGGCCGATTTTTCCGCGAGCTTGCGGCTGGTGATTTCGCGCGAGATCGTGAGAATGATCCACTTGTCACCGAGGCGCACCGCGCGCCGCTGGGTTTCGAACCATCCGGGCAGGCCGCTCTTGGCCTTGTACATCATTTCGCCCGTGACGCTCTCGCCCTTTTTGGCGATCACCTCGGCGTACAGGCGTTTGAGCTCCTCGACCGGTACGCCGCTGATCTCGGACGGACTCATCTTTTCGTAGTCCTCGTGTTTCCAGCCACTCAGGCGAAGGTTTGTCTCGTTTACGTAGAGAAAGCGCATCGCTTCGGGATCGATGAAATGGATGTTGTCCGGCGCTATATCGATGACCGCGCGAAAGCGCAGGAGCTCCTCTTCCGTGCTCCTTCGTTGGAAGAACTGCCCGATGGTTACACCAAGCTGCGCCGCGCCGCGCAGCAACTCGTCGTCGGCTCGATGCGCGGTTTCGCGCGAGTAGAATTCCATGACGCCGATCGTCTTCGCGCCGGCTTTGATCGGGAACGCGAAGGCGCTGCGCAGCTTTGCCGCGGACGCTTGTGGGGCGCGTAGATACGTCGGTTTTTTCGTGACGTTGAGGATCCACTGCGGCTCCCCGTGCATGAAGGTGCGGCGGACCAGACCGTCGCCGCTCGCCGGGAGCGGCGTCATGTTCCTGGTCGCGGCGAGGAACTCCTCCATGCCCGGTGCCGCGGTGCCCCAGACGTCGGTACAGAGCAGCGACCGGTTTTCCTCATCGACCGCCCAGTGCGCCCCGCAGGCCCATCCGAGCGTCTCGCAAATGCGCTCGATGATCCGCCGAGTTGCGTCCGTCCACGTCAGGGCGTCCGTGAGAACCCGCGTCACCTCGCGCTCCAGGGTGAGCCGGCGCTCCATCTGCATGCCGGCGGTTACGTCCCGTCCGAGGCCGCGATAGCCTTTGAACCGCCCGTGCGCGTCGAAGATCGGTCGCCCGCTCGTCGCGGTGTAGCGCAGCTCGCCGCGAGCATTGACGTACTTGTAGAGGAAGTCGGCGATCGGTTCTCTCGCCGCGAGCTTGGCCTTGTGAATCTCCCAACTACCGCCGTCGCTGACGGGGTAGGTATGCGGCAATTCCCAGCGCGTCTTGCCATACAGCGGTTGCGTATCGAATTTCCATTTCTCAAACGTTGGACCCTTGAGCAGCTTAAAGCGGTGCTGTTCGTCCGTCTCCCAGTAAAAGTCGGACGAGATCTCGACGAGCGCACTCAGTTGCTGCTCGAGGTCGTCGATCCGTTGCGCGTCGGTTTGCGGTAACGCCTCGGGCAGATCGTGCTCTTTCGGCTTTTCCGTTTGGGTGTCTGCTTGCATTGCTAGTGACTGCGCTCCATGCAGCGGGTTTTTGCAAATCATCATCCATGGGTTCTGCAAGAGTTGCGCCGCCACGGGCGCGAAGTTCCCGTCGGTTTCCCGGCGTCGATGCGAAGGGCGAGCGTGTGCTGGACTTCCGACGCGCCGGCGCGAGCCCGCGTGTTATGCCGGTGCGTTACTTGCCCGGGGTGGGAATGTGCCGACCCAGCAGTGCCGCGAACTCATCCGGGTGGACCGGCTTGCTGAAGTAGTACCCCTGCATCTCATCGCACGCGTTCTCGCGCAGAAAGTTTGCCTGGGCCTCGGTTTCGACGCCCTCGGCGACGACGGTCAGGCTTAAGGTCTTGGCCATAGCGATGATCGCCTGGGTGATGGCTTTGTCTTCCGCGTCGGTCGGGATCTCGCGGATGAAGGAGCGATCGACCTTGAGCGTGTCGATCGGGAAGTTCTTGAGCTGCCCAAGCGAGGAGTAACCGGTACCGAAATCGTCGATCGCGAGGCGCACGCCCATTTGCTTGATCGCGGTGAGAATTTGGACCGCGCGCTCTGGATTGTGGATGACCATGCCTTCGGTGATCTCGAGCTCGAGCAACCGCGGCTCCATACCGGAATCCTTTAGGGCGGCGGCGATGTCGCCGAGCAGATTTTCATCGGAGAACTGCCGAGCCGAAAGATTCACCGCCATGCACACCGGCGGCAGCCCTTGGCGTTGCCACGCGACGTTCTGCGCGCATGCCGTTCGCAACACCCACTTGCCGATCGGCACGATCAAGCCGGTTTCCTCCGCGAGCGGGATAAATTGCACCGGCGGTATCGAGCCGAGCTGCGGGTTCTGCCAGCGCAGCAGCGCTTCGACGCCCGTGATCGCCCCAGTTTTAAAATCGAGCTTCGCTTGATAGTGTAACGAAAACTCATTCTGTTCTAGTGCGTGGCGCAGATTCGTCTCGAGCGTCAGGCGCGCGAGCGATTGCGATTTGACCTCGCCCGTATGAAACTGGAAGTTGTTCTTGCCTTCCTCCTTCGCGTGATACATCGCGATATCGGCGTTCTTCATGAGCGACTGCTCGTCTTCGCCATCGCCCGGGTACATGGCGATGCCGATGCTCGCGGTCACGCGGCATTCCTGCCCGGTGAGGACCATCGGCCGGATCACGGTGGAGAGCACCTTGCGCGCGACGGTCGCCGCGTGCTCGGCGTCAGCCATCTCCTGCACCAGCAGGACGAACTCATCGCCCCCGAGGCGGGCGACGGTGTCGCTCGAGCGCAGCGACTGGCGCAAGCGATCAGCGATTTCCTGCAGTAGTTTGTCGCCGGCTTCGTGGCCCAAGGTATCGTTGATGACTTTGAAGCGGTCGAGATCGATGAACAGCACCGCGAACTTGCGTTGATAGCGGTGCGCGGACTGGATCGCGGCATTCAAGAGCTGGCTGAACATCACGCGGTTGGGCAGGCCCGTCAG
>JBGPCS010000226.1:0-5052 GCA_041481875.1 Sulfurifustaceae bacterium | reverse complement strand
CTCCACCCAACCTACACTAGAGGCAATTTTGAGACAAGTTCTAGATGTTTTGCAGAGGCTCGATCGGCAGATCGTACTCTGTGGCGAATCGCAACCAATACGCGTTGGTCTCGGCGGCAAAACGCTCGGCGAATAATTCGTACGTCGGTGTACGCACACCGAGCTGCTCGCACAAGCGTTGGTAGAAATGCGGCTCCAGCGCGGCGACGGCGATCCAGCCGTCCTGGGTTCGGTATTGGTTGTAACCGGGAAATCCACCGCCCAATATTGCGCCGGCCACGGTCAGGCCCGCGCGCCGCGGCGCGGCCAGGCGCTTCGCGGCATCGGCCAGGGCGACTTCGATGTATTGCCCCACGCCGGTTCGTTCGCGTTCCATTAACACCGCGAGCGCGGCGAGCGCGGCGGCTTCGCTACCGGCGACGTCGGCGAACAAGGTGCGCGGTAGCATGGGCGGTTGCAGCAGCGCGTTCGTGGCGAGGTACGTCAAGTCATGACCCGCCACGTTTTGCTGCGGCGAGGCGTGACCGACGATGGCGACTTGGCAAAGTTTCGGGTTTCGGGCGTGCAACGCGTTCCAGCCGAGCTGCAACCGATCGAGCGCCGCGGGGCGCTGCGAGGTCAGAAGTAGGTCGGCAGTTTCAAGCAGCTCGCGCATTCGCCCTTGACCGGCGTCGATTTTCAGATCGCACGTTTCCACCGTCATGCCGCGCGCTAGCTCCGCGTACCAATCCAGGCTCGAGCGTCGCAACGGATCGCCGTCCGGCGGCTCGACTTTCGCCACGGTTGCCCCGAGGTCGAGTAGCCGCCGCGCCGCCATCGGGCCGGGAACGTTGAGCGCGATGGTCACGATGTGTTTACCGGCGAGCGGGCGGAATGGTTCCGGCATGCGCTGACTCACGCGCTGCGCTGCTTCAGCAGGTCACGTATTTCGGTCAAGAGTTGTTCCTCGCGGCTCGGCGCAGCCGCTTCGGCCTTCTTGGTTCTCATCAGGTAGCCCAAAAACTTCACGATAAAAAGGTAAAGCACCAGCGCGAGGATAAGGAAGTTCACGACCTCACCTAGAAATAGTCCGTACGGAACTTCCTTGGCGCCGACGACGAGCTTCCAATCGAGATAACTTTGCTGCGTCGGAAGCGCCACGCTGACTAGCGGCATGATGATGTGTTTGACGATCGAATCGACGATCTTCGCGAACGCCGCGCCGATAATCACGCCGACGGCGAGATCGATGACGTTGCCTTTCAGGGCGAAATTCTTGAACTCCCCGAGCATCGAGGTGGCGTGAGCGTAGCGGATCATGTGACTCCTTTGGCGGAACCTTTGTCTTTTGTGGAAGGCGATGATAAAGAAGGCGTGTCGCAGTTTCGACCTAAATGATCGCGTTGTCGCGCCTTAATTCCTCAATTTTCCGCCGTCGCTAAATGTCCAGGTAGCGTGCGCCATGCGCACGAAAAAGTGGTGGTAACCGTGCGCATGGCGCACGCTACAAAACTTGCTGCACCTATGTCAGGACGTGATCATAAAGAAGCCGCGGCGCGGTTTCGATATAAATGGTTGCGTCCTCGCGCATCAATTCCCCTCTCCCCTGCGGTGATGTGCAGGGATGCACAAAGATCGCGGAAGACAGGAAGTCGGGAGCGATCCTGAGGGACAGGGAGAGGGGGATATCGAGCGGAGTTATATGATCACCCCTCTCCCTGTCCATTCCCGCCGGGGTGCGCGGAATCTGCGCACCCGTTCGGCGGCGCAGACGTACGTTAAGTACGTCCGCGAATACTCCGCCTCACCTCCCACGAGGGGAGAGGGACGTACAAATGACACGCGCTTGCGCGGCCAAGCTGGATCGGTAACGATGCCTCTCTCTATGCAAATAAATCGCCCCAAGGGCGCGGCCTCAGCAAGTGGCTGCTGACATGCGTCCGATCGCGCTGCCGTGACCGAGAAAACCCACGTTGCGACGCCTGTTGCCACCTATCCACGGCCGTCTCCCGACGCTCAACCCGCGTATCTCTATCTGCCGTACGTCTCCACGTTGAAGCGCGCGCCGACGCGGCCGCTCGTTGCGCTTCCGCACACGCTGTCCGAGCTGACCGGGCCGGTTTTCGGGCACGACGTCGTCGCGGTCAACGACAGCGATCTCACCAAGCAACACCCGGGGGAGCCGGTCGGCGAGCGCATCATCGTGACCGGCCGAGTCATGAACGAGAACGGTCGGCCGATGCCGAATACGTTGATCGAGGTGTGGCAGGCGAACGCGGCGGGTCGTTATCGGCACCGCAACGACGCGCACGATGCACCGCTCGATCCGAATTTCAGCGGCGGCGGGCGCGCTTTCACCGACGGAGAAGGGCGGTATCGCTTCATTACCGTTCGCCCCGGCGCTTATCCGTGGAAGAATCACGCGAATGCTTGGCGTCCCGCGCATATTCATTTCTCTCTCTTCGGCCCGGCGTTCCTCACGCGCTTGGTGACGCAGATGTATTTTCCCGGCGATCCGCTGCTGCCGCTCGATCCGATCTTCAATTCCGTTCCCGACGAGCGCGCGCGCCTGCGGCTGGTTTCTACGTTCGATATCGACGCGACGACGCCGGACTACGCGCTCGGTTTCCGATTCGATATCGTGCTGCGCGGTCGCGACGCCACTCCGATGGAACGCTGACATGGGCACGCTCGCGACTCCCTCGCAGACGGTCGGACCTTTCTTCCACATCGGTCTCTCGCCGCTCAACACGACGGAACTTGCGAACTCGGGCGTGTCCGGCGAGCGCGTGATTGTCCAAGGACGTGTACTTGATGGCGATAGCGTGCCGGTAAACGACGCGTTGATCGAGATATGGCAAGCGAGCGCTGCCGGCAAGTATGCGCACGCTGATGGAGCTGGTGGCCGACTTGCCGGTGCGAGTTTCAAAGGTTTCGGTCGGACACCGACCGATGAAGCAGGTTCGTTTCGTTTCGTTACGATCAAGCCAGGGAGAGTCGTCGGCCCGGGGGGAGCGTTGCAAGCACCACATCTCGTCTGCGCCGTGTTTATGCGCGGGCTGCTCAAGCATTTGGTGACGCGCGTTTACTTTCCCGACGAGCCCGCCAACGCGGACGATCCGGTGTTGAAACTCGTTCCCGCCGAACGCCGCGCCACGCTGATCGCGAAGAAGGTCGGCGCCGCTTTGGAGTGGAACATCGTCTTGCAGGGGCCAGACGAGACGGTTTTTTTCGACTACTGAGAATCGCGACGCTAGTGACCTCACCGACGCCGCTAATGGATCCGCTGTTCACGACCGACGCCATGCAAACAATTTTTTCCGACCGCGCTCGGGTCCAGCGCTTCCTCGATTTCGAGGCGGCGCTCGCGCGCGCGCAAGCGCGCGTCGGCGTGATTCCAAAGGCGGCGGTGGCGCCGATCGAATCCCAGTGCCGCGCGGAGTCATTCAACATCGACGCCATCGCGCGCGCGACCGCGCTCGCCGGCAATCCGGTGATCCCGCTCGTGAAGGAATTGACCGACGCGGTCGCGCGGCGCGACCCGAACGCCGCCGGGTTTGTTCATTGGGGCGCTACCAGTCAAGACGTCATGGACACCGCGTTGGTATTGCAGTTGCGTGCCGCGCTCGATCTCATCGAAAGCGACATCACGGCGCTCTCCGAGGCACTCGCGCATCTCGCCGAAACGCACAAGCGCACGCCGATGGCGGGACGCACGTGGCTCCAGCAAGCGGTGCCTATCACGTTGGGACTTAAGGCGGCCGGCTGGCTGAGCGCGATCGAACGCCACCGCGCGCGGCTGCGCGAGTTGCGACCGCGCGTCCTCGTGCTGCAATTCGGCGGTGCGGCCGGGACGTTGGCCGCGCTTTGAAAATCCGGTATGGACGTCGCGGCGGCGCTCGCGGACGAGTTGAAGCTAACCCTGCCGGATGTTCCGTGGCACGCGCAGCGCGATCGCGCCGCCGAGGTCGCGACCGTGCTCGGGCTCATCGTCGGCAGCCTCGGCAAGATCGCGCGCGACATTTCCTTAATGATGCAAACCGAAGTCGCGGAGGCTTTCGAACCGACGACCGTCGGACGCGGCGGGTCCTCGACGATGCCACACAAGCGCAACCCCGTCGGCGCCGCCGTCGTACTCGCCGCCGCGATGCGCGTGCCGGCCCTGGTGTCGACGATGCTAACGGCGATGGTACAGGAGCACGAGCGCGGCTTGGGCGGTTGGCACGCGGAATGGGAAACGCTGCCGGAGATTTGCAAGCTCGCCGCCGGCGCGCTTTCGCGCACGCGCGAGACGGTGACCGGACTCGAAATCGACGCGCCGCGCCTGCGGGAGAATTTGCAAGCGACGCGTGGCCTGATTTACGCCGAAGCGGTTGCGATGGCGCTCGCCAAACACATCGGCCACGAAGCCGCGCACAAGCTGGTGGAAAACGCATGTCGCGAGGTTGTGGCGCAAGAACGGCCGCTTCACGACGTGCTAGCCGAAGACGCGGCAATCAACGCGGGCCTTTCCCCGGCCGATCTGGCAAAGCTGTTCGAGCCGGAAAACTATCTCGGCGCAGCGGAAAAATTCGTCGAGCGCGTGCTCGCGACGTGTAAGAAAAATAAATGAGAGAGCCCCAATTTATTTATTACCCTCTCCCTCCGGGAGAGGGCCAGGGTGAGGGGCGGCGGCAAAAGAATCCGCGCCGTTTCCCTCACCCCGACCCTCTTCCGAAAGGAAGGGCGATTGGCTGGGAGTAGGAGGAATTATGCCATTCATCGATCTAAGCAGCGATCGTTTCCACTACGAGCTAGACGGCGTGCGCGGAGCGCCGGTGCTCGTGTTATCGAACTTACTCGGCACGACGCTCGACATGAGGCAGTCATGTAGGGTGGGTGGAGCGAAGCGCAACCCACCAAGATATTATTTTGTTGTTGCTGCCCAGGGTGCAACAAAATCTGTCGCACCCGTTCAGCGGCGCGCATGCACGTTAAGTGCATGCGCGAAACCTCCGCTTCACCCGCCGCTCGCGCGGCTGTACCCAACCTACACTGAAAGCAATTTTGAGATAGGTTCTAGTCAGAGATAGG
>JBGPCS010000225.1:0-5052 GCA_041481875.1 Sulfurifustaceae bacterium | reverse complement strand
CGCGAGGTCGTTCGCAAAGCTCGTGAGCTGACCTGTCGCAAGGGGGCACTCGATTCCGGAGGACTTCCAGGTAAGCTTGCTGACTGTTAGGAACGGGATTCGGAGCGATGCGAACTCTTCCTGGTCGAGGGCGATTCGGCCGGCGGTTCCGCCAAGCAAGCGCGCAGCCGCGAGTTTCAGGCGGTGTTGCCCTTGCGCGGAAAAATTCTGAACACCTGGGAGGTCGAGTCGGCCGAGGTGCTCGGATCGCAAGAAGTGCACGACATCGCCGTCGCGCTCGGTATAGACCCGGGCTCGAACAAGCTCGACAGCCTGCGCTACGGCAAGGTGTGCATCCTGGCGGACGCGGACTCCGACGGCGCGCACATCGCGACGCTCCTGTGCGCGCTGTTCGTAAGACACTTTCGCGCGCTCGTCGAGACCGGGCATGTTTACGTCGCGATGCCGCCGCTTTTTCGCATCGACGTGGGCAAGGATGTCTATTACGCTTTAGACGAAGACGAAAAGAAGGGCGTGTTGGATCGGCTCGAAGCCGAGAAGCGCCAAGCCAAGCCGACGATCACCCGCTTCAAGGGACTGGGCGAAATGAATCCGATTCAACTGCGTGAGACCACCATGGACCCGGACACGCGCCGGCTGGTGCAGCTCACCCTGGGCGATGCGAAGGACACGCACAAGCTGCTCGACATGCTGCTCGCGAAGAAGCGGGCGCCCGATCGGAAAGCGTGGCTCGAGAAGAAGGGCGATAAAGCGGAGGTTCTTTGACGATAAGTCCGGTGCATTGGTCTTTCTCCCTCTCCCCTTGCGGGAGAGGGGCGCGGCCGATCGCTTGCGACTATTCAGTCGAGCGTGCGCTTACGCGCACGCACTCCCCTCACCCTCATTCCCTCTCCCGCAAGGGGAGAGGGCCGCTCCGCGCATCCTGCGCTCTCGCGACATTCGCACGTCCCTGTGCAGCAGAGCGAGGTGAGGTGCGCGCTGCGCGCACACACTTTGTATGATCGAGATACTCTAGTGTCGACCATCAGAACCACGATCGATATCGGCGCTTCTCCGGAAACGGTATGGCGGGTGCTGACGCACTTTCCTTCTTATCCGAAATGGAATCCCTGCATCCGCGAAATTCACGGCGCCGTCGAGCCGGGCGCGCGCCTGAAGATGCGCATGCGATTTTCCGGCAAGCGCTCGTATTGGTTTAGCGCGCGCGTAGTGAAAACCATCCCGGCATCGGAGCTGCATTGGCGCGACCGGTTTCTCTTCGGTGGATTGTTCGACAGCGTGCACGCATTCATCATCGTCCCGAATGGCGTCATGGGTGTGAAGTTCATCCAGCGCGAACACTTCACCGGTATCCTGGTGCCGCTGCTCCTGCCCTTCGTCGTCAAGAAGCGGTCGCGCGGTTTTGAGCGCATGAATGCTGCGTTGAAGAAACTCGCGGAGACGAAGCGCTGATGGCGCGGAGGAAATTCACTCCTCGAAGAAGCGTGCGAAAGTTATTCCGCTGCGCCCGCGCGCGGCGGAAATCGAACGCTTGCCGCTCGCGCAGTTCACCGAGAAAGCGTACCTCGACTATTCGATGTACGTCATTCTCGATCGCGCGCTGCCCTTCATCGGCGACGGTTTAAAGCCGGTGCAGCGACGCATCATTTACGCGATGTCGGAGCTGGGCTTGTCGGCGGCGTCGAAGCACAAGAAATCCGCGCGCACGGTCGGCGACGTGCTCGGCAAATACCACCCGCACGGCGACATGGCGTGCTACGAAGCGATGGTGTTGATGGCGCAGCCGTTCAGCTATCGCTATCCGCTGATCGACGGCCAAGGCAATTGGGGCTCGACCGACGATCCGAAATCTTTCGCGGCGATGCGCTACACCGAATCGCGCCTCACGCGGTTCGCGCAATTGCTATTGAGCGAGCTCGAGCAAGGAACGGTGGAGTGGGTGCCGAACTTCGACGGCACGCTGCGCGAGCCGCGCACGATGCCGGCGCGGCTGCCGCACGTGTTGCTGAACGGCACGACCGGCATCGCCGTCGGCATGGCGACGGATATTCCGCCGCACAATTTGCGCGAAGTCGCGGCGGCGTGCGTGCGCCTGCTCGAAGATCCGAAGGCGACCGTCGCCGATCTGCTGAAGCACGTTAAAGGCCCGGACTACCCGACCGAGGCGGAAATCATCAGCCCGATATCGGAAATCAAAGCGATCTATCAGACCGGTATCGGTTCGACGCGCTGCCGCGCGAAATGGGAGCGCGAGGACGATGACATCATCATCACCGCGCTGCCGTATCAAGTGTCGGGCGCGAAAGTATTGGAGCAGATCGCGCAGCAGATGCAGCAAAAGAAGCTGCCGATGGTGGAAGATCTGCGCGACGAATCGGACCACGAGAACCCGACGCGCCTCGTCATCGTCCCGCGCTCGAACCGCGTCGATCCGGTCGAGTTGATGAATCACTTGTTCGCGACCACCGACCTCGAGCGCACGTATCGCGTCAACATGAACATGATCGGCGTCGACGGCCGGCCGCGCGTTTACAACCTGCGCGATCTGCTCGCCGAGTGGCTCGACTTCCGCATCGAAACCGTGCGCCGGCGCTTGCAGTACCGGCTCGACAAAGTCGAAGCGCGCCTGCACATCCTCGCGGGACTGCTCGTCGCGTTTCTCAATCTCGACGAAGTCATCAAGATCATCCGCCGCCAGGACGAGCCGAAGCCGGTGCTGATGAAGCGTTTCAAGCTGACCGAGCAGCAAGCCGAGGCGATCCTCGAAACGAAATTGCGCCACCTCGCCAAGCTCGAAGAGATGAAGATCAAAGGCGAGGAGAGCGAGCTCAGGCGCGAGCTTAAGGAGTTGCAAAAAATTCTCGGCTCGAAAAAATTACTGCGCGAGCGCGTGCGCGACGAAATCATAAAAGACGCCGAAGAATTCGGCGATCCGCGCCGCTCGCAGTTCAAAGAGCGCGAAGCCGCGAAAGCGATCGACGTCACGCAGCTCGTGCCGGCCGAACCGATTACCGTCGTGCTATCGGAGAAGGGTTGGGTTCGCGCGGCAAAAGGCCACGACGTCGACGCGCGCGCGCTCGAATACAAATCCGGCGACGCGTTCCTGCAGGCGGCAAACGGCAAAACCAACCAGCTCACGGTATTCCTCGATTCCACCGGCCGCAGCTACACGCTGCCCGCGCACAAGCTCCCATCCGCGCGCGGTCATGGCGAGCCGCTGGCATCGAGTCTCAATCCGCCGCCCGGCGCCACCTGGTCCGGCGTGCTCATGGGCGAACCGAACGATCAGTACGTCCTCGCGTCCGACGCCGGTTACGGCTTCATCGTGCCACTGTCGGAGCTCATCACCGACCGTCGTGCCGGCAAAGCGGTGTTAAAAGTTCCGACCGGCGCGAAAGCCATACCTCCACAGCGGGTCGAGAGTCCCAAGGAAAATTGGCTCGCCGCCGTCACCAACACCGGACACTTGCTGATATTTCCCGTCGGCAAATTACCGAAGATGGAGAAGGGCAAGGGCGACAAAATCATCAACGTGCCGCGCAAGAAAGTCGTGAGCCGCGACGAGTACGTCATCAGCATCGCCGTATTCAAAGAAGGCGATGCGCTGCGGCTGCGCACCGGCAAGGGCGAGCTATTGTTGAAAGCAGGCGACAAGGTCGATCACTACGTCGCCGCGCGCGCACTGCGCGGATTGAAGCTACCGAAGGAACATCAGCAAGTGCGCTCGATCGAGCGCGTCCCGAAGTCGTAGCGAGCGCGGACCGTGGCGTACTACGCGCTCAAGGTCCTCATCTCCGCGGTTCTGATCGTCGCGATCTCCGAGATCGCCAAGCGCAGTAGTTTCATCGGCGGCTTGATCGCGTCGCTGCCGCTGGTCTCGATTCTCGCCTTCGTTTGGTTATACGTCGAAACGAAAAATCCGGAGAGAATCGGTGCGCTCTCCTACAGCATTTTTTGGCTGGTACTACCGTCGTTGTCGCTCTTCATTGCGCTTCCCTATTTGTTGAAGAAAACAGAAAATTTCTATCTTAGTCTCGGCTCGTCCATCGCGATCATGCTGGCGCTTTATGCGGTGATGGTATTGGCGTTGCGACGCTGGAACATCGAGCTGTAAGACCGTTTTTCCGTTGGCTCAGGAATGCACTTGTGTAGCCAAAGAAGTTCTAAATGATTCCCTCTCCCTCCGGTGACGTGCAGGGACGCACTAAGATCGCGGGAGACAGGAGGTCGGGAGCGATCAGGAGGGCCAGGGTGAGGGGCGGCGGTACAAGAAATCGCACTGTTTCCTTCACCCCAACCCCTTTCCCGGAGGGAGAGGGGTGATCAATGAATCAGAGCTTCTCTACGGGAGGACTCATGGCCGTCGAACTCACCGCGCTGATCCCCGTCTTCAGAACCCCGGTGCAAACCCTGCTAGACAACTGCCGCACGCGCGGCGTCGAAATGCGCCCATTCTTCACCGTCCGCACGCCATTCGATCAAGCCAAGCTCTGGCGCCAATCGCGCGCACGTCAGGAAATCGATCAAAAGATCGACGAGCTACGCCGCGCCGGCGCGGAATTTCTAGCGCACTGCATCGAGAGCGTCGGCCCACAACACGGCGATCCCGTGACAAACGCGCTGCCCGGATATTCCTGGCACCAATGGAGCGAAGCCGTCGACTGCTTCTGGGTCGTCGCCGGCAAAGCCGAATGGTCCACGCGCAAGCGCGTGAACGGCGCCAACGGCTACAAGGTTTACGCGGAGGAAGCCGTCAAGCTCAACCTTCACGCTGGCGGCCTATGGAAGAAGCTCAAAGACTGGCCGCATGTGCAGCAGCGGCCGGACGCGAGCCCGGCAGTGACGATGTCGGTGCGGGACATCAATGAGGGGATGAGGGAGAGGTTTGCGACGTAGTGTGTTTCCCTCTCCCCTTGTGGGAGAGGGTGAGGGAGAGGGGGTCTCTAAACAAATAATCTTTAGAAGCCCCCTCTCCCGACTCGCTACGCGAGTCACCCTCTCCCACAAGGGGAGAGGGAATAATACGTACCTCCTGCTCCACCCCCTCCAGCT
>JBGPCS010000224.1:0-5056 GCA_041481875.1 Sulfurifustaceae bacterium | reverse complement strand
GTGAAGTGCTGACGAAAGATTCCTTGAAGCGTTAATTGCTGCACACGATCGCTCCCTTCGTTCACGTTTGCTTTATTGTGTCAGCGTGTCGCTCCCGCGAAGCGGGTTTGCTCAACTAAAAGTAGGCACCCTACAAGGTGCGTTGTAACCCGGCACTCGATAATTTTCGACTGAGTTTTGCATTTGACTTGTCCGTGAAATCAATCGGTTGGTTCTTTTTAGCATACCCTACAAAAAAAGACCAAACACACCTGGGCGCTGCGTGGTCCGAGGGTGGCTGCAAACTGGCAAATTGGTGCGACAACCTGGCTTCGATGCGACTATGGCTCGATCTTGTCGGCGGTACTGTTTTTTTATACAGTAAGTGCCGTGCGGCGCGCCGCATTAAATTGAACCCTTCCCAATTCAGCAGATTTCCGGCAAGCACGTAAATCGAGGTTTACATGGACGGCAAGCGCCTGCTAGATCAAGTGCGAGACAAGATTCGCGTTAGGCACTACAGCATCCGCACTGAGGAGGCATATCTCCATTGGACGAAGCGGTTCATCTTGTTTCATCGCAAGCGTCATCCGCGCGATATGGGCGCAAAAGAAGTGGAGGCATTTCTAAGCCATTTAGCCGTAGCTGGGAAGGTGTCGGCCTCCACGCAGAATCAAGCCAAGAGTGCGTTGCTGTTTTTGTACAAGGAGGTATTGCTGGTCGATTTACCGTGGCTCACCGATATTGTCAGCGCCAAGCGGCCGACGCGGTTGCCGGTGGTGTTGACGCAATCCGAGGTCGCCGAGTTGTTGGCGCATACGAGCGGAACCAGCGGTTTGATTTTGCGCATGGTGTACGGGACCGGCATGCGCATCATGGAGTGCATGCGGCTGCGCGTGAAAGACATCGACTTCGAGCGCGCCGAGATCACGATTCGCGAAGGCAAGGGATTCAAGGACCGTATGACGATGCTACCCAAATCGGTAGTACGCCCGTTGCAGGAACATTTGGGCAGAGTGCGCCTATTGCACGAGCAGGATTTGCGCGATGGCTATGGCGAGGTGTTTATGCCGTATGCGCTGGCGCGTAAATATCCCAATGCCGGACGAAGTTGGATCTGGCAGTACGCTTTTCCGTCGGCAAAGATTTCGCAAGACCCGCGTTCGTCGCGCATGGCGCGCCATCACGCGGATGAAAAAGCGATTCAACGCTGCATGAGTCAAGCGCTCCGCAAAGCGACTATCAACAAGCACGCAACGCCGCATACCTTGCGTCATTCGTTTGCCACGCACCTACTTGAGAATGCGTACGACATTCGCACTGTCCAAGAACTTCTCGGGCATCAAGACGTGAGCACAACCATGATCTACACGCACGTACTCAATCGCGGCGGCAAAGGAGTGAGGAGTCCGCTCGACGCTTTGCGTTCCACCGTCGCTTAATGCTGCGTACCGTTTGGAAGGTCAGGCCGCGATTTGCTCGAAGGAAAAATGAGGAATATCGGCGCGCTGACTCGCGTGCTCGACGGTGATGCCGCAGATGTTGCCGTTGGTATCCAGGTCGAGCAGGGTGTTTTCATCCAAGCCCTTGGTCTTTTTCACCGTGGCTGGACGAAACTCGATGTACAAAGTATCGGTGTCCTGAAAGTACCGGATTCTCATGATGGGTAGCCAGCTATTTCTTCACCACATACTTCACGCCCTGGATGCCCTTGAAATCCACGTCCTGAGTCCAGAGAGTTGCTTCATGAGCGTGAGCGGTCGCAAGAATGATGCTATCGGCCATCGGAATTTTGTGGCTCACGCTGAGGCGCGCCGCCATGAGGGCAATCGGCGCGGTGAGTTCGACGACTCGCCCCTGGTGCATGAGCGCGATCGCCTGCAACGCGGCGTCTTCACCGCGTTGCTGGAGAATGCGCTTGAAAACCTCGTAAAGACTGACGGTAGGAACGATGAGATCGGCAGCGGTTTCGACGGGCGGCGCGAAAAATTTAGCGTTGAGGCCGTCGGCAAAATACTCAAGCCATCCCGACGAATCGACCAGATTCAAACCCGGTCATCCTCGCGCGGCACGTTGGTACTAATCCCCCGCAGGAATCCACGCATTTTTTTTATGGGCCTGATGGGAATCAACTCGATCCGATTCTCATATACCACAACTTGGATTTTTTGGCCGGGCGTCAGTTTGAGCGCTTTACGAACCTGCTTCGGGATAACCACTTGGTACTTGGGCGATACGGTTACGGATTCCACGGCCACCTCCTGATCGATATATAAAGCGTACTACAGATTGTCGATCGATGCCATGATCGCAGGTCGTGAAAGTCGAGTGCAGTGGAGGACAAGCAAGCGCCATGCAGTTGTGCCTTCATCGGACTACGCCGAGCTTCATTGTCTTTCCAACTTCAGTTTCCTGCGCGGCGCTTCGCACCCCGAGGAGCTGGTCGCGCGGGCGAAGGATCTGGGGTATAGCGCGCTGGCGCTGACGGATGAGTGCTCCGTTGCGGGTGTCGTGCGGGCGCACGTGCGGGCGCGCGCGGAGGGGCTGAAGCTTCTGATAGGTTCGGAGTTCGCGCTGGCGGATGGGCCGCGCATCGTGTTGCTTGCACCCGATCGCGCGGCGTATGGCGATCTGTCCGAGCTGATTACCTGCGGCCGGCGCGGCGCTAAGAAGGGCTCGTATCATTTAACCCGCCGCGATGTCGCCGCACACGCGAGCCGCTGCCTCGCGTTGTGGTTGCCGGATGAAGTCGTCGATCCCGAGCCGCTTGTTTGGCTGCGGGAAATTGTCCCCGAACGTTTATGGATCGCCGTCGAGCGTGTACTTTCCGGCCGCGATCAGGAGCGGCTCGCACAACTGCAAGCGTTGGGCGAGCGCTTCGCCGTACCGTGCGTTGCGAGCGGCGGGGTGCAGATGCACGAGCGCGGTCGCAAGCGCATGCACGACGTGCTGACGGCGATCCGTCTCGGCACGACGGTGCAGGCGGCGGGGTACGCGCTGCTGCCCAACGGCGAGCGTTGTTTGCGCGCGCGCGCGACGCTTGCACGGCTCTATCCGCCCGCAATGATCGAGGAGACCGCGCGCATCGCCGCGCGCTGCACATTCTCGCTCGATGAGCTGCGCTACGAATATCCGGATGAAATCGTACCGCCCGGCGAGACGCTGACGAGTTATCTGCGCAAGCTCACGGAGGACGGCGCCAAGCGCCGCTGGCCGCAGGGCGTGCAGCCGCACGTGCGCGATCTGATCGAGCGCGAGCTGACTCTGATCGCCGAGCTAAAGTACGAGCCGTTTTTCCTCACGGTCTACGACATCGTGAAGTACGCACGCGGCCGCGACATTCTGTGCCAGGGCCGCGGCAGCGCGGCGAACTCGGTGGTCTGTTTTTGCTTAGGCATCACCGAAGTCGATCCCGCCAAGATCGATACCCTGTTCGAGCGCTTCGTGTCGAAAGAACGCAACGAGCCGCCCGATATCGACGTCGATTTCGAGCACGAGCGGCGCGAGGAAGTTATCCAGTATGTCTATGCGAAATACGGCCGCCACCGCGCGGCGCTCGCGGCGACGCTCATCACTTATCGTACGCGCAGCGCCGTACGCGACGTCGGCAAGGCGCTCGGGTTCTCGCTCGAGCAAGTCGATCGGCTCGCGAGAAATTTCCAATGGTGGGATGAGGGCGAGGCGGGCGCAAGTCTTACGGATCGCATCGGCGAACCAACTCCCCCCTCAAGTCATACGAGATCGCATCAGCGAACATACGGCCCCTCTCCGAATCATCAAAGCCCGCATAAGCGGACTTACCCCCTCTCCGAATCATCAAAGCCCGCATCAGCGGACTTACCCCCCTCTCCCTCCGGGAGAGGGCAAGGGGTGAGGGAGACGGAGTCCGGGAGAGGGGATGGGGCGAGGGGCGAAGCCGATTTTGCTTCGCAGGAGAAGGTAAGGGGTGAAGGGAAACGTGCTGAACCTCGGCATCCCTCACCCTCATTCCCTCTCCCGGCGAGGACAAACATCGTCCTCGCTCCCTCATCCCCATCCCTTCTCCCGGAGGGAGAAGGGGGCGAGCCGTTGCTCGCTGCGCGAGCGCTTCGTACGGTCGGAGAGGGCCGCTCCGCGCATCCTGCGCTCTCGCGACATTCGCACGTCCCTGTGCAGCAGAGCGAGCCGAGGCGCAATTATTATGAGATCGCATCAGCGAACCTGCTCCCCCTCTCCGAATCATCAAGGCCCGCATCAGCGGACTTACTCCCCCTCTCCCTCCGGGAGAGGGCAAGGGGTGAGGGAGACGGAGTCCGGGAGAGGGATGGGGTGAGGGAGCGCGCGCACTCTGTATTCTCGCAGCGCCTGCGCGAGGCGGGTTTCGACCCGGAGAATCCGCGCCTGATCCTTCTCGTCGAAATGGTGCGGGCGATCCTCGGCTTTCCGCGCCATCTATCGCAGCACGTCGGCGGCTTCGTCATCGCGCGCGATTCGTTGTCGCGCCTCGTGCCGATCGAGAACGCGGCGATGGCGGAGCGCACCGTCATCCAGTGGGACAAGAACGATATCGACGCGCTCGGTCTGCTCAAGGTCGATTGCCTTGGTCTCGGCATGCTGACCGTGATCCGCAAGGCGCTCGAGCTGATCAAGGCGTGGGATGGGCGCGAATTGTCGATCGCTGCGATCGTGGCGCAGGAAGATCCAGCCGTCTACGAAATGATCTGCCACGCCGACACCGTCGGCGTTTTCCAGATCGAATCGCGCGCGCAGATGTCGATGCTGCCGCGGCTGCAGCCGCGAAACTTTTACGATCTCGTCATCGAGATCGCCATCGTCCGGCCGGGTCCGATCCAGGGCAACATGGTGCACCCATACCTGCGACGGCGCGATAAGCGCGAGCTCGTCTCGTATCCGTCCGACGCCGTGCGCTCGGTGCTGGAGCGCACGCTCGGCGTGCCGATTTTCCAGGAGCAGGTGATGCAGCTCGCCGTGGTGGCGGCGGGCTTCACCCCGGGCGAGGCCGACCAGCTGCGCCGCGCCATGGCGGCGTGGAAGCGCAAGGGCGGTCTGGAGCCCTTCCAGAAGAAACTCGCGGAGG
>JBGPCS010000223.1:0-5056 GCA_041481875.1 Sulfurifustaceae bacterium | reverse complement strand
TGGCGGCCGGCCCGTCGTTCATTACCGGCTGCTCACGAATGGCCGATTGTGCTACGACTTGTACGCCGCGGATGGTTTGCTTCCGAGCGCGGTCAGCGCGCTTCGCGAATATCGCGAGGCGCTGGCCGGCGAACAAACCACGGCGATGGTCCTGACGCCGAGCGAACAAAAGGCGCCGTGCGATCTGGCGAATCATGTCTACTTGCCGACGCGCCATTTGGAGCACGGTTTCCCGGTGCGCTTGGTCGAATTCGACGCGCGCGATCCGAAGCGTCGGCGCGTGACCGAACTCAAAGATTACCGCATCGACTTCGAGATGCGACCGGATCTGTTCCGGCTACCGGAGGGATTCCGGCAGATGGGCTTGAGGGAACTGCAGCAACGCTGAGCTTTGATCGGTTAGAAATTCTCTAGATTTCAATCTGCGTCCCAAGCTCGATAACGCGGTTGGTGGGAAGATTGAAATATTCGACGACGCTACTCGCATTGCGTGCCATGGTGGCGAACAATCGCTCGCGCCAGAGTGCCATGCCGTTGCCGTTGCGTGCCGTCGGAATGACGATTTCGCGGGACAAGAAGAACGACGTGCTCAGTCGATTGAACTCCAAGCCGTCCGGCCGGCAGAGCTCGAGCGCCCCGGGTACGTCGGGGCGGTCTTTGAAGCCGAAGCGGACCAGCAGGCGATAACACCCCTCCCCGAGCGGCTCGAGTTGTATGCGCTCCTTAGCGGCGACCCGAGGCACTTCGTCCATGATGACGGTGAGAAACACCACGCGCTGGTGCAATACCTTGTTGTGCGCCAAGTTGTGCAGCAACGCATGCGGCACGACGTCGGGCGTAGAGGTAAGGAACACCGCGGTACCCGCGACTCGCAGCGGCGGATCGAGCAACAGCGATTGCAGAAACGGCCCGAGCGGAACGGAAGATTCTTTCAGTCGCCCGAGTAGGATTTCGCGTCCACGACGCCACGTAAGCATCAGGGTGAGTACGGCCGACCCCAACACCAGCGGAAACCAACCGCCGTCGCGGATTTTGACCAAGCTGGCCGAGAAGAACGATACATCTACGATCGCAAAAAATCCGGTGGCCAGGATGCACACCCATAAGTTGTAACGCCAATCGTAGCGAATAACGAAAAACGTTAGAAACGTGGTCGCGACCATCGTACCCATGACCGCGACGCCGTACGCGGCGGCGAGGGCCGACGAGGAGCCGAAACCGATCGTCGCGATCAGCACGCCGACCAGCAGCGTCCAGTTGATGGCGGGCAGATAAATCTGCCCGTATTGTTGCTCCGAGGTATGCAGCACGTTGAGGCGCGGCAAGTAACCCAGTTGAATCGCTTGGCGGGTGATCGAGAACGCCCCGGAGATCATCGCCTGCGAAGCGATGACGGTCGCGGCCGTCGCGAGCACTACCATCGGATAAAGCGCCCAGCTCGGATAGGCGAGGAAGAACGGATTCTCCACCGCCGTCGGGTCGGCGATGAGCAACGCGCCTTGACCGAAATAGTTGAGCACCAGCGACGGGAACACTACACCGAACCACGCCAAGCGTATCGGCGAGCGTCCGAAGTGACCCATGTCGGCGTACAGCGCCTCCGTGCCGGTGATGGCGAGCAACACCGCGCCGAGCACGAAGAACGAAGCGAGGCCATGCCCGGTGACGAAGTCGAGTGCGTGCATCGGATCGACCGCGTGCAATATCGTCGGATTCAGGATGATGTTGTGTATGCCGGAGGCGGCCAGCGCGATAAACCAAAGTAGACATACCGGCCCGAAAAGTGTGCCGACGACGGTCGAGCCGCGACTCTGGACCGCGAACAACGCCACGATGACAGTGATCGCCATCGGCAGGACGTAAGGTTTGAACGCCGACGTTCCGACTTCGAGTCCCTCGATCGCCGAAAGGACCGAGATCGCCGGCGTGACGACGGCATCGCCATAGAACAATGAGGCACCAGCGAGCCCGACCAACATGAGGGGCAGCGTCCAGCGGCGACGGGTCTTCATCGAGGACAACGCGAGCGCCAGCAGCGCTTCGATCCCGCCTTCGCCCTTGTTGTCCGCGCGCATGACCAGCGTTACGTACTTGAGCGAGACGACGATGATCAGCGACCAGAAGATCGTCGAGCATCCGCCGATGATGTTGGGCGGTGTGAGCGCGATGCCATACTGCGCATCGAAGGTAGCTTTCAGTGCGTACAGCGGGCTGGTGCCGATGTCGCCGAAGACGACGCCGAGTGCGAGCAGGCTCAGCGCGGCGGTCGATGACCTTCGCGCGTCCGGCGTATTATGCAATTTGATCTCCCGCCCTACGAGTGCGTGCGGAAGTTACTCCTCGATTTTGAAAAAGGCAAACGCGTCAGCTTGGCTTTATCAATGGTCACCATTGATAAAATTGTCGCCACTGCGCCCATCCGCTAGAAACCGAGGTAAGGCAAGAGTCGTACGGTCAAACGGACGGCGGGGTGCGATGCGGTGCGTCGTCAGGGCCGCGCGATGGCGGACATCTTGTTGACATTGGAATAGCACTGGCACGCGGCACGCTCGAGTCCGCGGCGATTGAGAACCGTGATTTGTCCGCGGCGGTAACGAATGAGCTTCCTCTGCTGTAATAGTCCCGCCGCCCGGGTCACGCCCGCTCGTTGCACGCCGAGCATTTGCGCGAGGAATCCTTGCGTCAGATAAAACTCGTCGGACAGCGAGCGATCGTGCGTCATCAAGAGCCAGCGCGCGAGCCGTGGTCCGACCTGATGACCGCTGTTGCAGGCGGCGGTTTGCGCCATTTGCACGATGAACGTGTACAGGTAGCGGTTGAGCTGGCGACGCAAACTCGGACTGCGCTCGGCCTCGTCTTGAAACGCGGTCGCGGTAACGCAAGTCGCGCTGCCCGAACCTTGGACGAGCGCGCGCACCGGGGAAACGTTGACGCCCAGAAATAGCGGTATCCCCGCCATGCCTTCGCGTCCCACCATGCCCACTTCAACGCTTGGCCGGCCGTCCATCGGCGTCAGTAGAGAGATGAGCCCGCGGTTCGGAAAATGCACATGCCGAATCCGCTCGCCGGACTCGTATAGTATCTGGGAATAGCTCAGTTCGACTTGGGTACTGCGAGCGAGTAGTTGCTTGCGGTCGCGCAGCGGAAGCGCCGCGAGCAGACTATTTAGCGGTGGCGCGTCTTTAGTCGGGGGAATCGAAATCTCCTTAATCGACTCGATGGAATGGTCGGCACAAGGAGTGGTGATAATGCTGTCCTGATGTCGAGCGCGAGCGGCGTGGTTGCCACCATACACTCGCGTGGCGCCCATGTCTTCATCGCGGCAATCGATCGGTAACGGCAAGGAGCGAATGTGCGGCAGCGCTTGAATGCAGTCAATGCGATCCGACGTAAACCCGGGTTGTAGACGCGGGTTTACGAGTGCGACACACGGTTTCTAGCCGTCTCTAGGAAACAACGTGCGCGCGATCAACGAAGCTCGGCGTCGCTCGTACGCCGGCTCGCTCAGCTGTCATCAGCTGTCAATTGAGGCCGGACGCTGAAGCGGTGGTCTGGAGCAGTTTAGCGAACCTCGCGGCGACCATCGGTCTGCCGAAATAGTAGCCCTGGCCTTCGCAACAGCGCGCGGCTTGGAGAAATGCAACTTGATCCTGCGTTTCCACACCCTCCGCAATGACGCGTCGCCCCAGGCTATGGCCCATGCTGATCACGGTGCTGACGATCGCCGCGTCTTTCGGATTCGCCGTGATGTCATTCACAAACGACTGGTCGATCTTCAGGGTGTCGATTGGAGTTTTCCTCAAGTAGCTCAAGCTGGAATAACCGGTGCCGAAATCATCGATGGTGAGTTGCACGCCCAGCGTCTTGAACGCGTTGAGCACGACCATCGTAGTGTCAGGGTTGTCCATGAGCGCGCTTTCGGTCAATTCGAGGTCGAGATAGTGCGGCTCCAGGCGAGTATCCTCGAGGATGGCGCGCACGTCATCGAAGAAGCCCTTGTCGTGGAGTTCCGCCGACGAGATATTGACGGCCACCGGCACCGGCCGGCCGGCATCGCGCCACGCGCGCGCTTGGCGACACGCCTCGTATACGGTCCATTGATCCATCGGCACAATGAGGCGGCAATCTTCCGCGGCGGAGATGAACCGCGCGGGCAGGATGAGCCCTTGCTCCGGATGCTGCCAGCGTATCAGCGCCTCGGCACCGGTGATCGCGCCGGTGCGAAGGTCGATTTTCGGCTGATAGTGCAACACGAATTCTTGCCGCTCCAGCGCGCCGCGCAGACTCCCCTCGAGCGATCGCCGCTCGATCGCGCGCGCGCCGGCGTCGCGCTGGGAGAACTGGCAATTGTTGCGCCCACTGTCCTTGGCCGAATACATGGCGATATTCGCGTTCTTGACCAAGGTCTCCGCGTCGAGACCGTTCCGCGGGTAAATGCCGATCCCGACGCTCGCGGTAACATGTACCGAGTGACCTGCGACTGAAAGCGGCTCGGCGAGTGCCGTCAATATTTTCTTGGCGCAGATGGCCGCCTCTTCGACGCGTTCGATTTGCGCAAGCACCACTACGAACTCATCTTCGCCGTACCGGCTCACGGTATCCGAGCTGCGCACGCATGACGTCAAGCGTTTGGTCATCGAGCGCAGGAGCTCGTCGCCGATGGTGTAGCCGAGGCAGTCGTTGACGTGCGCAAAGCGATCCAAATTCAAGAACAGCACCGCCGCTTGATTGCCCTGAGAGCACGCGCGTGTGATTGCTTGCGCAAGTTCGCCGTTCAGTAGAACCGGGTGGAGGACGGCGGTTAGGCACTCGTCCCCGGGCGGACGGGGTGTCGTGAGTGCAGTCGATGGCCCGGCGGTAACTTCGTGAAACACGATGGTAGCGCCGACGGGGTGCCCTAAGCCGTCGCGGATCGGCGTGGTGAAATCCTCGATAGCCGAAAGGAACCCGTCGCGTCGGAGCAGAACGCACTTCCTCCGTGGACTCGTGGTCTCACTTGGCTGCGCGTCAAATTTCATCGGGGGCTGTTCCGGCTTGTGCGTGGCGGTGTCGACGG
>JBGPCS010000222.1:0-5066 GCA_041481875.1 Sulfurifustaceae bacterium | reverse complement strand
TCTGTCAATCTTTGTAGAGTTGGCGGGTTGACGGACGTTGAAACGGTTCGTTTGAGTCGGCGTCGGCTGCCCCGATCGACCGCGGCCGAGTGGAACAGTGGCGCGAAGCGGTCATCGCCTCTACTATTCGAAGCATCCATGGAGCCAGTGATTCCGGCCGTCGCCTTTTATGCCATCGGCGCGTCGGTTGTCATGCACGTCGCTTGGAACCTAGCCGCGCGCCGCGCGGATCCGCGCAGTTTTTTCCTGTGGTGGGCGCTCCTCGGTTATCTCGTGTTGGTCGGCCCGTGGTCGGTCGTGGCGCTGGTGCACGCCGTGGATTGGTCGCCGCGACTTGTCGGGCTCCTGCTGCTCAGCGCCGCCGCCGAAACGCTGTACTTCATCGGCCTCGGCGTAGCCTACCGTCACGCGCCGGTCCCATTGGTTTATCCAATCGTACGTTCCTCGCCTCTCCTCGTCGCTCTGTGGATGGCGCTGTTGTTTCGCGAGCAATTGCCGCTGCTCGGTTGGGCCGGCATTCTCGTCAGCGTCGCCGGTGTGCTCGCACTTTCGCTGACAGGACGCGACGGCGAGCCGGCGCGCGCGATTCCTTGGGCACTCGCGGCGGCGCTTGGCACCAGCATTTATTCGATTTCGAACAAGTTCGCCGTTGACGCGCTTCCGAGCTACCCGGTGGTGCTCGGCTGGGCCGCGCTGGCGCTCGCACCGGCGTGGATCGGCCTGACGCTACAGCATCGCCGGCTGACCGGTCGCCTCATACCGCCGGTACGGCCGCGCGCACTTTCGATAATTTTAGCCGGCCTGTTCATCGGTAACGCATACAGCCTGATTATCCACGCAATGCGGTTCATGCCCGCCGCCTATGCAATTGCGTTCACGAACGCCGGCATCGTGCTGGCGGGCGCGATCGCGATGTCGGTCTACGGTGAACGCGAACGCTGGCGCACTCGCCTCGCCGCCCTGCTCGTCATTTGCGTCGGACTCACGCTCATCGCGTTTCGTTGATCGGGCCCAAGGCGCGTGGCCGCATCGGCCGTGGGTAATCGCGGCCGGCGCGTCGGGCGAAGCCGGCGGCACGAAGAGCAGATCCGGATTCGTCGCAACGGGGACATCGCACGCATGATTGACCCGCTTGCCGCTGCCGCAGTGGGCGAAAGGCGCGGGTACGACTAAAATACAAGCTCGTCTGTCGAATGTGCCACGATGAAATACAAAGACTACTATCAAATACTCGGCGTACCGCGCGGCGCAACGGAAGGCGACATAAAGAAGGTGTACCGTCGCCTCGCGCATAAATACCATCCCGACGTCTCCAAAGAAAAGAACGCGGAAGAACGCTTCAAGGAGATCGGCGAGGCTTATGAAGTCCTGAAGGACAAGGAAAAGCGCGCGGCATACGATCGGCTCGGTGAGCATCGACCGGGGGAGGATTTCCGCCCGTCGCCGGAGTGGGCCGATCAGTTCGCGCGTGGCTTTGGGCGCGGTGGCTCCGGCGCGGGAGGATTCAGCGGCGGCGGATTCACCGAAGAAGTCGATCTCTCGGATCTCTTCGGCGATCTGTTCGGCGGCGGCCGTAGTCGGCGCCGGAGTAGCGGCGGCGGTTTCGCAACGCCCGGCCAAGACTACGAGGCGGTCGTGCAACTTCCGCTCGAAGACGCGGCGCGCGGGACCGAGGTGAGCCTCGACCTCAATATGCCCGCGTACGACGCCGAGGGCATACCGCGGCGCACCTCGAAGACGGTTACGGTTAAGGTTCGGATCCCGAAAGGCGTCATCGACGGCCAAAAGCTGCGTGTCCCGGGCAAAGGCGGTCCCGGAAGCAACGGCGGCCCGGCGGGCGCACTTTATCTCGATATCAAACTCCGTCCGCATTCGCTGTTTCAGCCGGACGGGCACGATCTTCGTGTCGAGGTACCGGTCACACCGACGGAAGCGGCGCTCGGTACAACCATCGAGGTACCGACGCTGGAAGGCCGTGTGCGTTTGAAGATTCCATCGGGAGCGCGTTCCGGGCAGAAGCTGCGTCTCGCGGGCAAGGGATTACCGAAACCGAATAGTGGGCACGGCGATCTTTACGCCATCGTTCAAATCGTCACGCCCGCCACGCTGACGACGAAGGAGCGCGAACTATACGAGCAACTCGGGCGCGCTTCCTCGTTCAACCCGCGCGCGCACTTCGACCGCGATTAACGATGGTGGCGCATGACTTGCTGTTCGACAAGTTCACGCGGGTCGGGTAGACGTCGGGAAAAACGTCCGCGTCAAGACTGACGCAGAGAGAAGCTCTCGGTTATAGTGCGCACCTAGCTAGGGAAGGTTCAATAAGTACATACAACGGTCCCTAGACGCATGACGATCTACCGCATGACCGAATGACCGACCCGGCATCCACCGCGCAAGCGCTGCCGCAAATTTTACTCGCCGAGGATTCCGAGACTTCCGCCACTCTCGTCGCGCGCCATCTGCACGGAAAGTTCGAGATTCTGCACGCTCGCGACGGGCTCCAAGCGTGGCATATGCTGGCCACCAACCCCGCCATCGAGGCCGTCATAACCGATCTGGAAATGCCTCGCGCCTTGGGTCGCGACCTGCTGTCCAGAATTCGCGGCGGCGAAGTGGCACGGCTCAAGGATATGCCGGTGCTCGTGCTGACGACCGCAAGCGACGATGCCGCGCGCCATCTCGCCTTCGCCAACGGCGCGAGCGACTTCATTGCGAAACCGGTCGATTCGCTCGAGCTGCTTGCACGCGTCGGTGCGCATCAGAAGCTCGCCCGTACCATACGGGAGCTACAGGCGAGTCGGCAGTTGTTGCAGGAGCAGGCGACGACCGATCCGTTGACGAGCCTGAAGAATCGACGCGCGTTCGCCGAGCTCGGTATCCGACATTTCGCGCTGGCGCAACGGCACGACACCGAGCTGTCGGTCGTGATGTTCGACATCGATCACTTCAAGAGGATTAACGACACGTATGGACATCCGGCGGGCGACCAGGTGTTGATCCGCGTCACGCAGATCTTGACCGCCAAGACCCGCACCGGCGACGTCGTGGCCCGCGTCGGCGGGGAAGAATTCGCGATGCTGTTACCAAATACCAAGCGCGCCGGCGCCGCCCTGCTGGCGGATCGCATCCGCGCCGCGATTCAGCAAAATGAATGTGTGCTTGCGGGTCAGACGGTCGTCGTCACGGCAAGCGCCGGCGTCGCAGCTTACGGGTTGGATGGCGAAGAGAGCCTCGAGCGGTTGGTGGAGATCGCGGACAAGCGTCTCTACGTGGCGAAACAGCGGGGACGCAATCGCGTTGTCGCAATCAGCTGAGCGCGTGTCAATCGCGCCAGATCCCAGGGTTTCCGTCTTAGCGCGCGAGGGCGTCCAGTTCCTTCGCGAAGATCTCGAAAGTGGGTACGCCGGCCGCTATGCGTTTGATCACGACTCGGTCCTGCTCCAGATATCCAAGAATGAAAGTCGGCGTGGCGTTTACGCCGACGCGTCGGCCGTCAGCGATATCCCGGTTCACCGCGCGGCGTGGCGCGTCTGACTTCAGACATTCGTTGAACCGATCGATCTCGAGATTCAACTCAGTCGCGAGCTCTTGATATAACTCTGTCCCCAGCCGTGCTTGCTCGGCATACAACAACTCTTGCATCTCCCAATAGCGTCCCTGCGCGCCCGCGCATTGGGCCGCGACCGCCGCACCCAACGCGTGTTCGTGCATGGGCAGCGGGAAGTCGCGATAGAAATAACGCACTTTACCGGTCTCGATATAACTCTCGTGCAGTTTGGTAAGCACACCGACGTGAAATCCGCGACAGTACGGGCACTGATAGTCGCCGAATTCGACAATAGCGACCGTGGCCTTCGCGTCGCCGCGCGAGCGACGCAGGTCAACGGGCACGACGATTGGCGAGTTGCGATCGATAACCAGCGGCGGTGTGGCGCCCTGAACGATGCCTGAGCTTCTTTCGCTGCGAGTTGGCTCCGTTGCAACATCCGCCGAACGTGGCGTTCCCGATGCGCACGCGAACAATGCCCCAAGCAACGACAAGTAAGCTAATGGACCAATCAGGCGCATCTCAAAGAAGTCTCACTGGGAAAGCTGTAGCCGGCCATCAGGTGGCAGCACCGTAATCATAGCTTCAAATGGATCATCCCCAATCCGCGCGCTGAGGCGGTAGCCGCAAAGGTCCCGCAGATTAAGTCCATGCCCCGCCAAGCGGTCCGCGGCGCAAAACGCCTCGCGCGAGATAAAATGGCGCAATGACCGACCCACGGAAGGAACTTTCCGCCGCGCTCGTGGCGCGGCTTCACGCCAGCGCCTTAGGTTTCGCCGATGCCGCGCGTGAGATTATCACGCGCGCCTGGCACGCCGGCTTCACGGTGAAACGCAAGCGTGACGGCAGCTTCGTTACCAACGCCGATCTCGAAGTCGAGGAGCGCCTGCGCACGTTAATCACGAAACAATATCCGGATCACGGTATCTTGGGCGAGGAATTCCCGCGCACGCGCCCGGAGGCGCGCTTTCAGTGGATACTCGATCCCATCGACGGCACGGAGGACTTCGTTCATCGCGTGCCAACCTTCGGAAGCATTCTCGCGCTGCATTACGACGGCGTGCCTGTCGTCGGCGTGGTCGATCATCCGCTGCTCGATTTGCGCTGCCACGCGGCATACGGCCGCGGCACGCACCGCAACACCGAGCGCGTGACGATCGCCGACATCGACCCCGAAACTCCGCCCGAGCAAGTGCGAGTGGTATTGAGCGCGCGCGCTAATTTTGTTCGCTATCGCAACGAAGGGTCGTATTTCGACGCACTCACGCGCGCCTATCCCAATCATCGTATCTACCGCTCGTGCTACGGCCACGCGCTCGTCGCGACCGGCGCGGTCGACGCGATGGTCGACTACCACGACGCGCCCTGGGATCTCGCTGCGAGTCGCATCCTCGTCGAGGAAGCCGGGGGAATCTACCGGACCGTGCGCGAGTTTATCGTCGATGGCGTACCGATTCGCAGCGTCGCGTTCGGCCGGCTAGGCGTCGTTGAGCAGCTTTGCGCACTTCTCGACGCG
>JBGPCS010000221.1:0-5090 GCA_041481875.1 Sulfurifustaceae bacterium | reverse complement strand
CGCTCTGAATAAGTCCCCAAAACTATTTCTCACCGCAAAGACGCAGAGAGCGCAAAGGGTTTTCTCGATAAAAATCTCATGTTTTTCTTCGCGTCCTTTGCGCCTTTGCGGTGAATGTTCACTTAATCAGAGGTTCCCTAACAACGCGCCGGCCGATTCAGCGAATGTCGCCGCGCTACTCGCTGATTAATTCCCTCTCCCTCCGGGAGGGGTAATAAATAAATCAGAGCTTCCATAGTCAAAAAATCGCTTTTAGTTCCTGGATTCCCGCTCCTGACTAAAACAATCCAGGCATCCTTTCGCAGGGAATAACGGAAAACGAATTGCTCGGCGCTTCCTTAGCTAAAATCGTTCAAGAACCGGAAGTGCGATCTAAGTAGTATTCTCTCAGCTCCGCATTCGAACGATAAGTCGCTATTGAGTAAGGCCGTGCGATCGAGACCCGTCCGAGATCGGTGAGGCTTAGAGATAGGCAGACATCCGCTCGGGGCTGGGGTTCTCTTGCTGTTCGAGACCCATATTCAGCATGAAGCTGACGAGGAGGATGAAACTATGTACACCCGCGGGCACTCAAGAATCGTCGGTACCGGCGTTTATCTTCCGGAGGAGCGGGTCAGCTCGCGCCAGCTACTCGAGCAGTGCGACTCGTATAATCGATTCGGCATACGCCACAACTGGCTGGAGCGAACGACGGGTATCAAGGAACGCCGCGTTACGCCGGCGGGCGTGCTGCCCTCCGATATGGCGGTGCTCGCGGCGCGCGAGGCGATGGAGCGCGCCGCGTTGTTACCGAGCGAGATCGATGCGATTATCTACACCGGTCTGACCCGGGACTTCACCGAACCGGCCACCGCGCACATCGTGCAGGCGAAACTCGGTGCGGACAACGCCACGGTATTCGACGTGAGCAACGCCTGTCACGGCTTCATGAACGGCGTGCACCTGATGGATTCGCTGATCGCGACGGGGCAAGTGCGGCGCGGGCTGGTCGTGACGGGAGAACAAGGCAGCCTGTTCGCGCGCAGGGCGATGGAGGCGCTAAAGAACTTGCACTCGCGCGAAGATTTCCTCTCACTTGCCGCAAATTTCACGGTCGGCGATGCGGGAGCGGCTTTCGTGATGGCGCCGAAAGTCGATCCAGAATGCGGGTTCATGGGGTTCATGCTGCAGTCGCAGGGGCGACATGCAAACCTCTGCGTTGCCGGAGGACCATTGAATGACGGGCCTGGTTTCACTGATATGCCTACACTCATCTGCGAAGGTTTGAAACTTCTCACACAACCGTTTCGAGAATTCATGTACGAGCGATTGCAATGGAGCGTCAACGAACTCAAGAAGTATGTCTTTCATCAAGTCGGTACGAAGGTTCTCCTAGCACATAGTCGGCTCGTTGGAGTTCCGCTCGCGATCATGCCTCGGCCGGTCGAGACTTTCGGCAACCTGATCACCGCGAATATCCCGTTTTGCATCCATAACTTCGTGCTAAGAAACGAAGTCCTCGCAGGAGACAAAGTCTATCTGTCAGGCATCGGTAGCGGGATCAGTTTGAGCCAAACCGGCTTGATCTGGACAGCCCAATAACCTATCGTGCTATTGCCTTTAAGCGCTATTCGGCCGTATCGCAAAATTTAAGGAGGGGGGATATGGAAATAACGGCCTATGCGATTCCCGCTATTGTCGCTTTGTTTTTAAAAGCGGGCATCTATTTCTACTCACGGTCGTTCAACGTACACAATCTTCAAACCCGGCTTTTTTTGCTGTTTCTTTTCGGTATATCTGTTCAAGACCTCACCGAAATAGTTGCGTTCATGGGGAAAGCTCAAGGGCTACCGAATCCACCCGGCGGCCTACTGTATTTCGGCGCCAGCATTCTATTCATTGGCTTGTTGCTGCATCTTGCATTGGTCATGGCCACATCGTGGCTCGACAACGCGCTGAGTCGACGCGGTCGCGTGACACTGATGCTGTTATACCTTCCAACCGTGACACTGGAAGTTTTGCTGTGGGCCACGCCATTGCTCGTCGTGGGCTTCGAGCCAATGACTTATACCTACACCAAGATTCCCGGCCCGCTTTACTTTCTATTCGAGCTTTATGTCTATGTGTATCTGTGTGCGGCGGTAGCGCTGTTCGTCTACGGCGCGCGGCGTGAGCACGCACCCTCGCGACGAGCGCGGAACAAAATAATGCTGATCGGACTCGCGCCATTTTTTGGCATAGTGTTCTTAGTCGTGGGGCTTCAACGTTTCGGCTTCCGCGGATTCAACACGACAATGACCTTGCCAATCGCGCTAACATTCTTCCTCGCGGTCGCCGCCTACGCCACCCACCAACACCGGCTGTTCGACATCCAGTTCTACCTTCCCTGGTCCAAAGTTCGCAAACGCAAGACGGTGTTCTACCGGCGCATCCAGTCGGTGATCGCGGAGATCGCGCTGTTGGACTCGGTGAAGGAGATCGTGGAACTGATCGCGCAAACGCTGCACTGCCCGGTCGCGCTGATCGCGGGCGCGGGCGCGGCGCCGGCCGCGACGCTCTCGCACGGCGCAATTCGCCTCGCGCGCCTGCCGCTCGATGAGCTGAGGAAGGTCGACCGCATCCTCGTGGCGAACGAGATCGCGGAGGCGATGCCGGCGATGCACGCCGCGATGAAGCGCGAGGGCGTCGCGGCGATCGTGCCGTTCTATCCGCACAGCCAGACGGCGGCGAGCTGGATGCTGCTCGGGGAGTCGTTGCACGACAATGTCTACACCTCGCTCGATTTCCGCGTCGTGGAGAATTTATTCGCGCAGCTCGCCGACCGCTTCCTCGACTCGCAGCTGCTGCTGCGCGACCAGGTGTCGCGGGAGCGCGAGGAGATGGCCACGCTGCATAAGCGCCTGGCGCTCGCGTGGGAACAACACAGCGAGCAAGCGACGGAGCTCGGCGCCGCACGGACAGAGAACCAGGCCCTCGAAAAGCGCCTGACAATGACCTGGGGCCAATGCCAGACGCTGCGCGAGGAATTGAACAGCGCACGCGAGGAGATGAACCGGGCGCGCGAGGAGATCGGCCGGCTGAAAGAGCAGATCGGCAAGCTGCAAGGCGACCTGCACGGCGAGCAGGCCGCCGCGGTGGAACTCATGAGCCAGAAGGACAGCGAGATCGCCGCCCTGCAGGAACAGTGCGACGCGCTGCGCGCGCGGCTGCTGCGCGAGCAATGGCGGGTGGCGGGCCTTGCGCAGAATGACCCGCCGCACGACAACGACGCCGATCTCCTGGGTCCGAGCTACGGCGATCGCGTCGCCGAATTCGAAGGCTGGCTGATCCGCACCACGCTCAAGCTCCACGGCGGTGATCGCGAGGCGACCGCGCGCGAATTCAGGATGCGCCTGAGCACGCTCGAGCGCCTGATTAATAACTTCGAGCTGGAAGCAGACGATGGAACGCAAAACGAGGGGGAGGATTGACGGGTAAGTTCCGCTAGGGAAGCTCTGAATAAGTCCCCAAAGCTATTTCTCACCGCAAAGGCGCAGAGGACGCAAAGGGTTTTCTCGATAAATCTCATGTTTTTCTTCGTGTCCTTTGCGCCCTTTGCGGTGAATGTTCACTTAATCAGAGGTTCCCTAGGGAAGTGACCGTCGCGTCGACTCCGTCGGCCAAGTTCGGCAGCATGCCGCCGAACTCGTCACACCAAGCTAGAATCTATCTCGAAATGCCAATGCGCGGTTCGACGGACTCACCACCAACGGAAAATAAAGTCGTTCGCGCTGAGCTTGTCGAGGGGCTCACCGCACGGCAATGGAAACCATGTAGGGTGGGTGGAGCGGAGCGCAGCCCACCAAAATATTATTTTGTGGGTTACGCCGCTCACGCGGCTCCACCCAACCTACACGAGAGGCAATTTTGAGATAGGTTCTAGAAATAGAACCCAGCGTTGAGAAAGATCCCGCTGCCCGAGACGTCTACCTTTTGGCCGCTATCGTCCTCGGTTTTCGCGCGCAGGTATTTATACTCCCCGCGTAGTGCGAATTGCCCGGCGCGCCACTGCAATCCACCAGTCAATTGCAGAGCCAGTCCGCCGGTGTTGCCCGTAATCGAGCCGCTGAAACTGTTCCCCGCCGCGCCGATACCGGCGCCGACGAAGGGTTGCCACGCGCTGTCCGGAAGAAAATAGCGCTTTGAGTTGACGAGAATAATGCTCGTATCGATTTCACCCGGCGCACCGCCGCCGACGTTGTCAAACTTGCTCGAATAGCGCACTAGCTCCAAGCCCAAGGAAATATCCGGCCGCAAGAACCATTCGCCTTCGACTCCGAACACCGACGACGCGGAAGCGCCGAACACGCGCGTCGCGCCGAGGATAGTTTGCGTGGCTTCCGCCAATTTGAGCGACCCGGCCTTGAACATGATCGCGCCGTTCGTGGCACCTGGGTAACGCGGCGCGGACCCGGCGCTCCCGCGCGTCGGCTCCTTGGTCTGCGCGACGAGCTGCGCGCGATGCACTTGCGTGCGGCCGGTGGCGAACGAGACCACGCGCAGCGCGGGAACGCCGGCGCCGCCGCGCGTCAGCTCGACGTAATAGACGCGGCCGCCTTCGGTTTGCAGCGGCAACGTACTCGCGCTTCGCTCGACGGTGAACTCGAAGCGCCCGAGCCCAACTTTCCAAAAACCGAATGTGCGCGGTGCGAGGCGCGCCATCTCCCGACCGGTCAAGGTAACGGCGATCGGCGTGCTGTCGGCGTCGTCGCCGCGGTAAACGTAGATGAACGCTTCGAACGTCGCGGGCGCGGCGGTTTTCGCCTGACGATCCGCGTCGCGGCCCGCGAGCGGAACGTCGGCCCATGCCGACAGGCCGGCGCCGCAAAGGGCTAAGGCGAGATACCACCGGTAAGCGGTAAAGCTGCGCTTCATTATTTTGTTCCTCCGGATCCCTTCGTTATCGTTGAGTTCCCGTCCGCTCGTGCGGGCGCATCTCCCAAGCAACACTGTAGTCCACCGGCTCGGCGATTCAACGGCGCGGCGCGCGTGCTCGCGAAGCTCTGAAAAATGGGATATGGCGATGACGGCACGGTATCATTTCGAACCAGGCGATGAAACGCAATACGGCG
>JBGPCS010000220.1:0-5109 GCA_041481875.1 Sulfurifustaceae bacterium | reverse complement strand
GCTACCCACACGAAGCCGTAAGAAGAAAAAACAAAACCCCCGACCATCCGGGATGGCCTACCGATCAAACCAAAATCACAGTGGGTCTGGCATACTTCTCTAAAGGGGTTTTTCTACAGACTCGTTGGATACTTAAACTGCTCTTTCGCGTTAACTCACTGTTACCGGCCCAGCGAACGAGTAGGGTGCCGCGGCAGCGCTGGGCGCACGCTTCAGTGAAGACGCTCGCGCTTTCGGATGCGAGTAGCAAGGAGAGGTGGGTGGCGCGGACGGTCTCGCGCGATTCTTCGTATCGATTGCCCGGTTCTCAACGTCGGCGCCGATTCGCCGATTGAATCTCACGTTAACGAGTCATCCAATGGCCGAACCGATGTTATCTGACATTTACAAGCGCGCGCTGCGTCATCGCCTGGTCGCGTCTCTCGCCGTGCAGCGACGCTGGATCTGGGCGGCTGCCGTCGTCGTGACGATGGCCGCAACCGCGTGGTGGGCGCTGACGCCCGGCGCACCGGCCGGTGCTCGTGGGGACGCGCGCAATCGTCCGCTACCGGTTTCTGCCGCGCCGGCGCTTAAGGGCAGCCTTGATGTTTACCTCACCGGTCTCGGTACCGCGACGCCGCGCAACGTCGTGACGGTACGATCGCGCGTAGACGGTCAGCTCGTAAAGATCCATTTCCGTGAAGGCCAGCTGGTGAGCGCGGGAGCGTTGCTTGCCGAGATCGATCCGCGCCCGTTTGAAGTGCAGCTAGCGCAAACGATGGGTCAGCTCGCACGCGACCAGGCGCTGTTGAAGAACGCGCAGCGCGATCTCGAACGATACAACACTCTGTACACGCAGGATTCGATTTCCAAACAACAGCGCGACACCCAAGAGTCGCTGGTGACTCAGTATCAGGGCGCGGTCGCGTCCGACCAGGGTCAAGTCGACAACGCCAAGCTGCAGCTGAGCTACTGCCGCATCACCGCGTCGGGCGACGGTCGCGTCGGCCTGCGGCAAGTCGATCCGGGTAATATGGTGCGGGCGTCCGATGCGAACGGTCTCGTCGTCATCACGCAGTTGCAGCCGATTACCGTGGTCTTCACGCTACCGGAAGACAAAGTGCCGAGCGTGATGAGGCGGCTGCAATCGGGCGAGACCGTATCGGTCGAAGCGTACGACCGCGATCAAAAGGCGAAGCTCGCGAGCGGAAAGTTAGTCGCGATCGACAACCAGATCGACACGACGACCGGCACGGTCAAGCTCAAAGCCGAGTTTTCGAACCGCGACAACGCGCTCTTCCCGAACCAGTTCGTCAACGTACGGTTGCTCGTCGACGTGTTGCGCGATGCGACACTTATTCCGACCGCCGCGATTCAGCGCGGCACGCAGGGAACATTCGTATTCGTCGTGACGGAGGATCAGTCGGTGACGGTGCGTACGGTCAAAACCGGACCAGTGCAGGGCGAGAAGACCGCCGTTACCGATGGCGTCGCGGTCGGCGAATTGGTTGTCGTCGACGGTCTCGACAAACTGCGCGAAGGCGGCAAAGTCCAATTGATCGCCGCGGAGGCGCGCGCCGCCGACGCCGCGCCGGCGGCGCGCACGGGTGCGGCGAGTAGCGACAGTCCACCGCGCGGCGAGCGCCGGCGCCGGCGCCCCGAAGGCGGAACGTCGAACGCGATTCCGTGACATCCGCAGATGAACGCAGATAGGGAAAGGGAGATGAACGCAGATGCAAAACTAGCTAAAACCAATTCGTTATCTGCGTTGATCGTATTTCCGATCTGCGTTTATCTGCGGAAAGCCGTTAGCTTTTGTAATTTTTAGAGATCCCCTAGAGTTAAGTGCCATTGGGCCTAAGATGAGATGAACCCATCGCGTCCTTTCATCCTGCGGCCTGTGGCGACGACGTTGCTGATGGTCGCGATCCTGCTCGCCGGCATCGTTGCCTACCGCGTGTTGCCGTTGTCGGCGCTTCCGGAGGTCGACTATCCGACGATTCAAGTCGTGACGCTCTACCCCGGCGCGAGTCCGGACGTGATGACGTCCTCGATCACGGCGCCGCTCGAGCGCCAGTTCGGTCAAATGCCGGGACTGAATCAAATGTCATCGACCAGCTCCGGCGGCGCGTCGGTGATCACATTGCAGTTCTCGCTCAACTTGTCGCTCGACGTGGCGGAACAGGAAGTCCAGGCGGCGATCAACGCCTCGGGCAGTTTTCTTCCGCAAGATTTGCCGACGCCGCCCATCTATAGCAAGGTCAATCCCGCCGACACGCCAGTTGTGACGCTCGCGCTGACGTCGAAGACGTTGCCGCTGCCGAAGCTATACGATCTCGCCGACACGCGCCTCGCCACCAAGTTGGCGCAACTTCCCGGTATCGGCTTGGTCAGCCTCGCCGGCGGGCAACGCCCGGCGGTGCGGGTGCAGGCGAACCCGACGGCGCTCGCGGCATACGGCCTGTCGCTCGACGACGTGCGCATTGCGATCGGCAACGCCAACACGAACCAGGCGAAAGGCAGCTTCGATGGACCGACGCGCGCATCCACGATCGACGCGAACGATCAGCTCAAGTCCGCCGATGAATACAAGAGCATGATCCTCGCGTACCGCAACGGTTCGCCGGTGCGGCTCATCGACGTCGCGGACATCATCGACGGCGCCGAGAACACGCGGCTCGCGGCGTGGGCGAACCAGGTGCCCGCGGTCATCGTGAACATCCAGCGCCAGCCGGGCGCGAACGTCATTCAAACCGTCAATCGCATCAAACAACTGCTGCCGCAGCTGCAAGCGTCGCTGCCGGCGGCGGTCGACGTCGCGATGCTGACCGATCGCACGATCACGATCCGTGCGTCGGTGCGCGACGTGCAGTTCGAGTTGCTGCTCGCGGTAGCGCTGGTGGTGATGGTGATTTTCCTGTTCCTGCGCAGCGTCTCCGCGACGATCATCCCGAGCGTGGCGGTGCCGCTCTCGCTCGTCGGCACTTTCGGCGTGATGTATCTCGCCGGGTTCTCGATCAACAATCTGACGCTCATGGCGCTCACCATCGCGACCGGCTTTGTGGTGGACGATGCGATCGTCATGATCGAAAACATCGCGCGCTACGTCGAAGCCGGCGACTCGCCGCTCAAGGCGGCGCTCAAAGGCGCGGAGCAGATCGGCTTCACCATTATCTCGCTCACGTTCTCGCTGATCGCGGTGCTGATCCCGCTGCTGTTCATGGCCGACGTCGTCGGCCGGCTGTTTCGCGAGTTCGCGATCACGCTCGCGGTGTCGATCCTGATTTCCGCGGTGGTGTCGTTGACGTTGACGCCGATGATGTCGGCGCGGCTGCTGCGCCACGAGCGCAAAGAGAATCAAAGCCGTTTCTATCGTCGCAGTGGCGAAATCTTAGAGCGTATTATCCGGCGCTACGGCGAGATGCTGCGGTGGGTGCTGGATCGGCAGGCGGCAACGCTCGTCGTTGCGATCGCAACGCTGGTCCTAACGGTGCTGCTCTATATTTTCATTCCGAAAGGATTCTTCCCGGTGCAGGACACCGGCGCGATTCAGGGCATATCGGAAGCCTCACCGACTATTTCATTCGGCGCCATGGCCGAGCGCCAGCAAGCGTTGGCGCAGGTAATTCTGCGAGATCCCGCGGTGGAGAGTCTGTCCTCTTTTATCGGCGTTGATGGCGCCAATGCGACGCTCAACAGCGGCCGCTTTTTGATCAATCTGAAGCCGCTCGCGCGACGTGACGCATCCGCCACGGAAGTGATTCGGCGTTTGCAGACGAAGCTCGCGGACGTTCCCGGCGTCTCGCTCTACATGCAGCCGGTGCAGGATCTCACGATCGAGGATCGGGTCAGCCGCACGCAGTATCAATTCACCGTCGAGGACGCGAATCTGGCGGAGCTGAGCGAATGGGTACCGCGTCTGGTTGAGCGCTTGCGACAAGGCGTAGAGTTCGCCGACGTCGCCGCCGATCTGCAAGAGGGCGGCTTGCAAGCATACGTGGACATCGATCGCGCCACCGCGAGCCGGCTCGGTATCACGCCGGCGGCGATCGACAACGCGCTGTACAACGCCCTCGGACAGCGTCTCATCTCGACGATCTTCACGCAGACGAACCAGTATCGCGTCGTGCTCGAAGTGAAGCCCGAGTTCCAACAGGGGCTGGCGGCGCTGAATCAGATTTACGTGACGACGACGGTTCCCGGTCAACCGGCGCAACAGGTGCCGTTATCTTCGATCGCGCGCGTGGTCGAGCGCGTCGGCCCGCTTGTCGTCAATCATCTCGGGCAGTTCCCGGCGGCGACGATCTCGTTCAATCTCGCGCCGCATGCGTCGCTCAGTCACGCGGTACAGGCGATCGATGCGGCGGCGCGGGACATCGGCCTCCCGGTCAGCGCACAGATCCGATTTCAGGGAGCTTCGGCGGCGTTTCGCGCGTCCCTCGCGAACGAGCTGTGGCTGATCTTGGCCGCCATCGTCACGATGTATATCGTGCTCGGGGTGCTGTACGAAAGCTTCATTCATCCGATCACGATTCTCTCGACGCTTCCTTCCGCCGGGATCGGCGCGCTGCTCGCGCTCATGCTCACCGGCAACGATCTGTCTCTGATCGCCGTTATCGGCATCATTCTTTTGATCGGCATCGTCAAGAAGAACGCAATTCTAATGATTGACTTCGCGCTTGACGCCGAACGCCACCAAGGTATGAGCGCGCGCGATGCCATTTATCAAGCCTGCTTGCTGCGCTTCCGCCCGATCTTGATGACGACGATGGCGGCGCTGCTCGGCGCGCTGCCGTTGATGATCGGTTCGGGCGTTGGCTCGGAATTGCGCCATCCACTCGGGCTCACCATGGTCGGCGGCCTGATCGTGAGCCAGGCGTTGACGCTCTTCACCACGCCGGTGATTTACCTCGCATTCGATCGGCTGGCGGCGCGTATGGCGTCGCGGCGCTCACTTGCGGATTAGTGCAATGGTAAACATGACGATTAACCGCGAAGGACGCAAAGGACGCGAAGGAACGCAAACGATATTTTTGACTATCTATTTTCTTCTTTGCGTCCTTCGCGTCCTTTGCGGTGAAAGTATTCATGCTAAACGTCTCATAGGCGCATGAATCTGTCGGCGCTATT
>JBGPCS010000219.1:0-5124 GCA_041481875.1 Sulfurifustaceae bacterium | reverse complement strand
TGCCCGGTCGGCGCGCTGACCTCGAAGCCGTTCCAATACAAGGCGCGACCGTGGGAGCTGGATCATCATGCTTCCATCGCGCCGCACGATTGCGTCGGCTCCAATATCGACGTGCAGACGCTGCGCGGCGAAGTAAGGCGCGTGTTGCCGCGGGTGAACGAGCAGATCAACGAGTGCTGGCTGTCCGATCGCGACCGCTTCAGTTACGACGCGGTCAATTCGGAGGAGCGGCTGCGTGTGCCGATGATTCGCCGTAACGGGCAGTGGGAAGAAGTCGACTGGCCGACGGCGCTCGAATTTACCGCAGACGGTTTGCGCAAGGTTCTGGATCGCCACGGGAGCGACGCGCTCGGCGCGCTCGCCTCTCCGATCAGCTCGCTCGAGGAATTCTATCTCATTCAAAAACTCGTGCGTGCGTTAGGATCGAACAACGTCGACCATCGTCTACGCCAGCTCGATTTCTCCGACGACGCGCAAGCGCCGCTCTACCCCGCGCTTGGCATGAGCATCCCCGATCTGGAAACGCTCGACGCGGTGCTCCTGATCGGCGCGAATCCGCGCAAGGACCAGCCGCTCATTGGCTTGCGCTTGCGCAAGGCCGCGAAGCGCGGCGCGGCCATCATGGCCATCAATCCGATCGATTACGATTTCACGCACCGCTTGGCGGCGGCGCTGATCGGCAGGCCCGAGGACATGTACACGGCGGCGGCGGAAGTCGCAAAAGCGCTCGGCGAAATCAGCGGCGCCATCGGCGAGGCCAGCTGGGTCGACACGCTCGCGCCGCGGCCGCAAGCGCGGCGCATGGCGGAAGTTCTATCGCGCGCGAAGCGGAAAGTTGTTTTGCTCGGGCCGTTCGCGCTCGGTCATCCGCAAGCGGGGGGACTTCGGGCGCTGGCGCAGCGAATTGCGGTGCGGTCCGGCGCCACCCTCGGGGTACTGGCGGAAGGAAATTCGGCCGCCGCGTGGGTCGCGGGCTGCGTCCCCCATCGCGGACCGCTCGGAAAGGCCACCGACCGCGGACGCGATGCCGGCGCGATGTTGCGCGAGCCGCGTAAGGGCTATCTACTGTACGGCGTCGAGCCCGAGCTCGACGCGCTCGACGGCGCGGCTGCGCGCCGGGCGATGGAATCGGCCGAATTCGTGGTAAAGCTGGCGAGCTTCAAGCCATCCGTCTATCGCAGCGGCGCGATCGGTTATGCGCACGCGTTGTTGCCGCTGACGCCGTTCACTGAAATGGCGGGCAGCTTCGTGAACACCGAGGGCCGCGTGCAACGCTTCGACGCCGCGTTGAAGCCGCTCGGCGAGTCGCGGCCGGGCTGGAAGATTTTGCGCGTGCTCGGCAATCAAATGGGCGCGAGCGGTTTTCAGTACAACACGCTCGACGACGTGCGTGCCGAGCTCGGTTTTCCATCGTTGTTCAAACCGACGGCGTTCGAGGCGGGCGGCGTCCCCGCGCCGACGCGCACGCCGCTCGCCGATGGGCAGCTCTATCGCGTTGCGGAAGTGCCGCTCTACGCCGTGGATCCGCTGGTGCGCCGCGCGCCCGCGCTCCAGCAAACCGCCGACAATCCGAAACCGGCGGCGCGGATGAACGCGGCGGAGGCCAGGCGTCTCGGGCTTGACGATGGCGCGGCCGCGGTGGTGCGCACGGTGGCGGGCGAGGCGCGCCTCAACATCGTGATCGACGCGCGTGTGCCGGACGCTTCGGTGTTGATCGCCTCCGGCTATCCGGAGACCGCGGCGCTCGGCGCGCACGGTCCAGCGAGCGTGGTGCGCGCATGACGGACGTTGTCACCGCGGCGTGGAACGACCTGCCGGAGTGGAGCCGGATCACGGCGTTCAGTCTGGTGAAAATCGTCGCGATCCTCGTGCCGCTGATACTATCGGTCGCCTATCTCACGTTCGCCGAGCGCAAGATCATCAGCTACATGCAGGTGCGTATCGGCCCGAACCGGGTCGGGCCGCGCGGCTGGCTACAGCCGATTGCCGACGTCGGCAAGCTCCTGTTCAAGGAAATCATCATCCCGACCAACGCGAGTCGGTTCCTATTTGTTGCCGCTCCGCTCCTGGCGCTCGCGCCGGCACTGGTCGCTTGGGCGGTGATTCCGTTCACCGACACGCTCGTGTTCGCGGACATCGACGCGAGCTTGCTTTTCATTCTGGCGCTGACCTCCATGGCGGTATACGGCGTCATCATCGCCGGCTGGGCGTCGAACTCGAAGTACGCGTTCCTCGGCAGCATGCGCTCGGCGGCGCAAATCGTAGCGTACGAAATTGCCATGGGGTTCGCGCTGGTCGGCGTGTTGATGGCGGCGGGCAGCCTCAATCTGCGCGAGATCGCGCTGCATCAAACCGGCGGGATACATCGGTGGCACGTGTGGCCGCTGTTTCCGCTCGCGGTCGTCTATTTCATCGCCGGCGTGGCGGAAACGAATCGCGCACCTTTCGATGTCGCGGAAGGCGAGTCCGAGCTGGTCGCCGGGTTCCACGTCGAGTATTCCGGCATGGGATTCGCGATGTTCTTCCTCGCCGAATACGCCAACATGATTTTGATATCCACGCTGGCGGCAACGATGTTTTTCGGCGGCTGGCTTTCGCCGCTCCCGCCCGCGTGGACCCCGTCGATTCCGGTGATCGGAATGTTGCTTGGCGATGGCATCCATTGGTTGCTGTTCAAAATATCCGCGTTGCTTTTTTGTTTTCTCTGGTTCCGCGCGACCTTTCCGCGCTATCGCTACGACCAGATAATGCGTCTCGGATGGAAAGTTTTCATTCCCGTCACGCTGGTGTGGATCGTCGTGATTGGCGTCGTCATGTTTCTCACGCCGTGGGGATTCATTTTTCACTAAACTGCATCCGCAGATGAACGCAGATAAACTGCAATGGCAGATAAACGCAGATGAGACAATTGAGACTAAAACGTTTCGCTTTTATCTGCGTTTATCCGTCCCTATCCGTGCTGTACAGGGACGTACGAATGTCGCGGGCGCAGGACGCGCAGGAGCGACCGTTCATCTGCGGTTTCAAAAATAGTATGGGATATTGATGGGCGCGCTTAAGCGGTACCTGAACAGTTTTCTGCTGGTCGAGCTCCTGAAGGGGCTGGTCGTGACGGGCCGCCACTTGTTCGCGCGCAAGATCACCATTCAGTACCCCGACGAACACACCCCCACCAGTCCGCGATTCCGCGGGCTGCACGCGCTGCGCCGCTATCCAAACGGCGAGGAGCGTTGTATCGCGTGCAAGTTGTGCGAGGCGGTGTGTCCGGCGCTGGCCATCACCATCGAGTCGGCGGAGCGCGCCGACGGGACGCGGCGCACGACGCGCTACGACATCGATCTCTTCAAGTGCATCTATTGCGGTTTTTGCGAGGAATCGTGTCCGGTTGACTCGATCGTCGAGACTAGCTTCTACGAGTTTCACTTTGAAAAAAAGGGCGACAACATCATCAACAAGGAGCAACTGCTCGCAATCGGCGATCGCTACGAAAAACGGATCGCCGCCGACCGCGCGGCCGACGCGAAATACAGGTAAGAATTTGCAACCACAGATGCACACGGATAAACACAGATAAAAGGACCAACGAATGAAAAACGGCGGGCCGGTTATTCTATCCGCGTCCATCTGTGTGCATCTGTGGTTCCAAAAATAATATGGAATTTAAACAATTCGTCTTCTACGTCTTCGCGACCTTACTGGTGTTCGCCGCCAGCATGGTCGTGACGCTGCGCAATCCGGTGAAGTCGGCGCTGTTTCTGGTGCTCGCTTTTTTTAGCGCCGCCGGTCTGTGGCTACTGCTCTCCGCGGAGTTTCTCGCCATCGTGCTCGTGCTCGTGTACGTCGGTGCCGTGATGGTGCTGTTTTTGTTCGTCGTCATGATGCTCGATATCGATCTAGCGCGGCTACGTGCGGGTTTTGGCGAATACCTGCCATTCGGCGGGATCGTCGCGGTGCTGCTGGTGCTCGAAATGAGCTTGATTTTGAGCTCAGGTCGTTTCGGCGCGCTACCCATGCCGGAGCCGCCGGTCCTCGGCGCCGATCACAGCAACACGCGCGCGTTGGGACGGCTGATTTACACGGTCTATGCGTACCCATTCGAGCTCGCCGCGCTTATTCTGCTGGTGTCGATCATCGCAGCGATCGTGTTGACCATGCGCCGACGCAAGGATACGAAGTATCTGGATCCGGCTACACAAATCAACATACGTCGCGAAGACCGCGTGCGCGTCATCAAGATGCCGGCGGAGAAGAAGAACTAATTATCGGGAACCACAGATGCACACAGATAAACACGGATGGAAAGAGAAAAACCTGAACCATAGATGAAACGTAGGGACACTTGATCTGTGTCCATCCGTGTGCATCTGTGGTTCCGAGTAAATACAACCAATGATACCGCTCGAACATTACTTGATCCTCGGCGCGATCGTCTTTGCGCTCGGCGTCGTCGGGATTTTTCTGAACCGGAAGAATCTGGTGATTCTGCTGATGGCGATCGAACTGTTGCTGCTCGCGGTCAACATGAATTTCATCGCGTTTTCGCATTATCTCGGCGACATCGCCGGGCAGGTGTTCGTGTTCTTTATTCTCACGGTGGCGGCGGCGGAATCCGCGATCGGGCTCGCGATCTTGGTCGTACTGTTCCGCAATCGCGCCTCGATCGACGTCGAAGATCTGGACACGCTGAAAGGTTGACATGAACGTATCGCCCGAGACGATTTATTTGTCGATCCCGCTGGCGTGCCTCGCCGGCGCTCTGATCGCCGGGCTGCTCGCCTTCGGTCCGGCCGAGGGCGAGGGCTGGAGGATCGCGCGCATCGCCGCGCACAGCGTCACGATACTCGGGGTCGCAATCGCGTTTCTTCTTTCGGCGTTCGTCGTTCTTCCGGATGTGCTCGCCGGCCATCGTTTCAACGGTACCGTTTACACGTGGGGTCTGAGCGGCGATCTACCGTTCGAGGTCGGATTCCTCATCGATCCGCTCACGGCGTTGATGATGACGGTCGTGTCGTTCGTATCGCTGATGGTGCACGTCTACACCATCGGCTACATGCGCGACGATCCGGGTTACCAGCGCTTCTTCAGTTATATCGCGCTCTTCACCTTCGCCATGCTGATGCTGGT
>JBGPCS010000218.1:0-5127 GCA_041481875.1 Sulfurifustaceae bacterium | reverse complement strand
GTGTCGTAAACGTAGTGCAGCGCGATGGTGAGCTCGATCGCACCGAGACCGGCGGCCAAATGACCACCGGTCTTCGAAACGGTATCGATCAAGAACTGCCGCAGTTCCGCCGCCAGCGTCGGGAGATCGTTCTCTTCGAGCGTGCGCAATTCATCCGGGGAATTGACCCGCGGGAGGAGTGCGTAACCGCTGGAGTTGGATTCGGTCATTGATCGCGTTCGACGATGTAGCGGGCGAGATTGCTCAAAGCAGCCGCATTATCGCCCAAAGGCTTGAGGCTTTCGAGCGCCAGGTCTTCCAGCTCCCGCGCACGCGCCTTGGCCGCCTTTAACCCCAAGACGGTGGGATAGGTCGGTTTGTCGAGCGCCCGATCGGCGCCCGGCACTTTGCCCAAAGTCGTCGTTTCTCCCTCGACGTCGAGTATGTCGTCGACGATTTGAAACGCCAGGCCAACCGCCCAACCGTAGCGCTCCAGCGCGTCAGCGACGGGCGGCGAAACCGGCGTTAGCGCCGCGTGAACGCCGAGTAGCACCGACGCATGAATGAGCGCGCCGGTCTTGCGCCGATGCATATCCTCGATCTCGAGTGGACTAAGCAACTTGCCGACAGCCGCGAGGTCCAGCGCTTGCCCGCCCGCCATTCCGTGCACGCCGATCGCATGCGCGAGTAGCCGCAACATCTTAGGCCGGCGCGAATCCTCGGCGCCGGCGAGAATCTCGAATGCAAGCGCCTGCAACGCATCTCCGGCCAGGAGCGCGGTGGCCTCATCGAACGCGCGATGACATGTCGGCTTGCCGCGGCGCAGATCATCGTTGTCCATGCAGGGTAGATCGTCGTGGATCAGGGAGTAACCGTGGATCAGCTCGACCGCGCACGCGGCGTCGTCGAGCGTGGCGTCATCGGCGCCGACGGCGGCGCCGGTCGCGTAGATGAGGCATGCGCGGATGCGCTTGCCGCCATCGAGTGTCGCGTAACGCATGGCCTCGAGCAGGCGCGCGGCGGGCGCGGGTTTACGCGAGGAGAGATGCGCCGCGAGCGCCCGCTCTACGCGCGCCTGCGGTTGTACCAAGAAATCGAGCGCGAAGGGCAAGGGCTGTCTAGTCGGAGCGCTCGTCGGTCGCATCGGCGAGCGGCTGCACCTTCAGCTCGCCGCCCTCGCGTACCAGTTTCTCCACGCGCTGCTCGGCTTCCTTGAGTCCTTGCTGGCACGCGCGGGTCAGCTCGACCCCACGCTGAAACGCCGCGAGCGCGTCTTCGAGGGTTTGCTCGCCCGACTCCATCTTTTCGACGATGCTCTGAAGTTCCGCGAGCGCGGCTTCGAAGTCGAGCGGAACGGGGACGCGGGTTTTGTTGGCCATACCGGCGGTAAGTGTGTAGCGGTGGCGCGAACGCTAACCCGGACCCGGCTGCTCGTCAATCGCACGCTTGTCGCGGCGGCCGTTCCGGTCTCGAACCGCGCGCTGCCGCGGACCGTGAGCTCCCGCGCGGGGCCGTGTGCTGATCTCGGCGCTGGTGGGATATATTGAAGCAAGGAAGCATTATTCCGATTGTTGAAAAGGTTCTTCACCGGCGGCGTCGGGAGTCATTCCCTGCAAGTTATTTTTCCCTCACAATGCGAACCGGCTGGTGCGTTTGGATCAGCGCCGACGATCAAGACACCGTGTTGAAATAAGGGACCGACATGCCAAAGACATCGCGCCGTACCTCGGTGTTCACCGAGTCGCTCATCCGCGAGATGACGCGCGTCGCGCAGAAGCACGGCGCGATCAATCTCTCGCAGGGCTTTCCCGATTTCGATCCGCCGCCCGCATTGATCCAAGCGGCGAAGGACGCGATGGATGCGGGTCGGCATCAGTACGCGATCACCTGGGGCGCGCCGGAATTGCGCACCGCGCTCGCCGCGAAGCTCACGCGCTTCACGGGCGTACCGGTCGAACCCGAGGGCGAGCTCGTCGTCACCTGCGGCGGTACCGAGGCGATGATGGTGGCGATGATGACGGTCGCCGACCCGGGCGACCGCGTCGGACTCTTCACGCCGTTCTACGAGAACTACGGGGCGGATGCGATTCTCTCCGGGGCCACGCCGGTGCACGTGCCGCTGCATCCGCCGCACTACAATTTCGATCCGGCGGAGCTGCGCCGCGCGTTCGCCAGTAACCTCAAGGCCTTCGTGCTGTGCAACCCGTCCAACCCCTGCGGCAAAGTCTTCACGCGCGCGGAGCTCGAGCAAATCGCGGCACTCGCGGAGGAGTTCGACACTTGGATCATTACCGACGAGGTATACGAGCACATTGTTTTCCCGCCGCACCGGCACACGTATTTCGCGACACTTCCCGGCATGGCGACACGCACGGTTTCGACGTCTTCGCTCTCGAAGACATATTCGATTACCGGCTGGCGGCTCGGTTACGTATACGCGCACTCCTCGGTCATCGCGCAGGCGCGGAAAGTGCACGACTTCCTCACCGTCGGCGCCGCCGCCCCGTTGCAGCACGCCGTCGTCACCGCGCTTAACTTTCCGGCGAGCTATTACGATGAGCTGCTGCGCAAGTACATCGAGTGTCGCGATATTTTTCTCAGCTACCTCGATCGCACCGGACTAAGCTACACGCGCCCACAAGGCGCCTACTACGTGATGGTCGATATTTCGTCCTACGGCTACAAGAGCGACATCGAATTCGCACACTGGCTGGCCAAGGAGATCGGCGTCGCCGCCGTACCCGGATCGAGCTTTTTTGCCGACGGCGAGAACCGTTACGTGCGTTTCCATTTTGCGAAGCGACCGGAGACGCTGCATGCGGCCGGCGAACGCCTGCTCAAATTGGCGCAACCTCGCAAAGCCACAGCATAGATTCGAATAAATAAGAAGTGGGAAAGAAAAAGGACCCGCGAGGGTTCCTTTTCTTTAACAGCGGGCGCTGCCCGCACGCGCTCGATTATGCAGCCTTGCGCCGCTTGATCGCTTGATCGCTTGATCGAGATCGTAGGTTGCCTGCAAGTTCATCCACAGCTTCGCGGATGTCCCGAGCGCCTTGGCGAGGTCCAACGCCGCTTCGGCCGTAATACCGCGCTTGCCTTTGATGAGCTCGTTCAGGCGAACGCGAGTCCAGCCGACCTTCTTGGCGAATACCATCTGGGTAATTTCAGCAGGCTTGAGAAACTCCTCCAGAAGAATCTCGCCGGGATGAAACGGATTCTTGGGTTGTTTCATGACCGTTACTCCTACATGCGTGAGTCAGTGGTAGTCGAGAACTTGGACATCTTCGGCATTACTAACTTTCTCAGCGAAACAGAATGCGCCACTGATCGTTGATTCGGATCGAGTAGTAACCTGCGAGTCGCCCGGGAAAAGCGCATCTTGGCTCGCCTTGCTCGTCATCATGCGCCCGTAACGGCGAAACAACCGCTCTGAAATCAGGCTGCGACCGGCGTGATAACGCGCTTGGGCATTTCGTCGTAGGTGCGACCGCGAAGCTTGCGACCAGTCAAGTCCTTTCGTACACCGCCCCACTGTTTGAAGAAGAATGGAACATCGGCGGAGCGGCATTGGCGGAGGATGGATTCGACCCATTCTTTTTTCATTGGTCTCGCGTGCGGACCGGATTCACCACCGACAATAACCCAACTGATTCCGTCCAACGGCAAATCTTCAAGCGATCCAATCAAGGGCTCCAGACTGAGAAACCGCACCGCCGCTGGAACTTGGGCAAGGTCGTCAATTCGAGACATTACTTCGGCATTCTCAACGCTGACGCCCATCCAAACGTTGTTCGGCCACGGAAGCTGGTGAGCTAACTCAAGCAACCTTTCACTACGTTTGGTCAGTATCTGAAACGTATGTTGCGAACAACGGGCCATCGTCTCGAACACTTTCCGGATGAATGAAAGCGGAACCGCTTCTTGAAACAGGTCGCTCATCGAGTTCACAAATACCAAGCGCGGCTCACGCCAGCGATACGGTAACTCCACGAGGTCGTGATGCAGCGTGACTCTGAAACCGTTGCGGTAGCGGTCATTCCCCATGGCGTGTAGCCGCCTCGCCATGCGCTCGGCGTAACAATGCTTGCAACCCTGGGTGACTTTCGTGCAGCCAGTCACCGGGTTCCAGGTCATCTCCGTCCATTCGATTTTTGAGTTTGTCGCCATGGCTATTCCTTGAGAATGTCGTTGGCAATTTTTATCGCTGTCGGTGCCCCCTTCGGATTTGAAGACGCAAAGCAGAGCAAGTACAGAGGGTTCTTCCTCGAGTTTAATAACGGCAGCGGTTTATCGGATACACCCACGAAGATTGTTTTCAAACGATCAACGAAAAACTGGCCGATCTTTTTGAAGTCGGCGAGTTTGACGTGCTGGGTTGCTTCTCCACCAAAGAGGTCGAGATTTTGCCCTGTTCCGTAGAACGCTTGCTCCCATTCTCCGGTTCCGAATATTCTTGTCAGCGCTTTACGCCATTCCTCTGGCGGCGGCCCGCCGGTAGTCAGTAGCCGATTCACCGCCATTCCAATCGGAAACAGTATCCACAGATCAATTGCTTTCGTCGCTGCGATTGCCTCGATCACGGTCCAATCCACCTGCATTCCATACGGATCCAAGAAAACAACGGCACGCGTCGAATTTCAGTCTGTATTCGCACACCACTGTTTCAGAAATGTATTGGCGTCAGACTTTACGATTTCGATTATGTTCGTCTTGTCGGGAAACTCCTGCTTGAGTTTCTGCAAACTCTTGTGTGTATCCCTCGTCCTGCTCGATGAACAGATAGCCCTTGAACTGAGGATCAATCTCAAGCGCGATTCGCGCGCTGCCCTTGACGAACGCCTGTGTATCGGTGTCGGCAAATTCGGGAAAGAAATCGTTGGTTGCCGATTTCTTGCGCTTGCTGGCCCTGTAACCGGAACCCGCGAACGCATCAACGTATATTGGCTTGAGGTACCGGGCTTTGGGATTGTTGGCGAATATTGTTGTGTAGGCCTTCAAGTACTTCCGAACCCGTTCCAGTTTTTCTTGGGTCCAATTACCGCCAAATCGTTGATGCTTCATTATCCCTCCAATGGATTAACTCGCCCCAATTGTAAGTCCGTTTCTCGGCGGGATAGAAAAATTGTTCCTTAGCGTCGATGATGCCGG
>JBGPCS010000217.1:0-5152 GCA_041481875.1 Sulfurifustaceae bacterium | reverse complement strand
GTCGGTCCGCTGACGTATGGAGCCGTCACCGTTGTTTCTCACGGCAATCACCGGTTGGCTTTGTTGGTGACCGCTGGGTATTTCGTCGTCGGCTTCTTGCTGCTTCTGACGGTAGACGAACGTCGCGGACGTGCGGCAGCGCTTGCCGCTCCATGAACGACGCGTGGCTTATCCTCCTGTTGCCGGTTGCGCTCGCTCTCTGGTTGCTGCGTCGAGCGATTCTTGCTTGCGAAGCGGCAAACGAGGCCGACTGGGGTGGCCGCTGGTTGAATCGGCTCGACGGCCTAAATCGGATCTTTTGTCATCGTTTTCACCGACTGTCGAAATGGCGCCTAGGGCTTCCGTTGAATGGCCCGATGCTGGTCGCGAGCAATCACGTATCGGGGCTGGATCCGCTACTGCTCATTGCCGCGAGCCAGCGGCCCCTGCGCTTCATCATCGCGCGGGAGGAGTACGAGCGTTGGTGGCTCAAGTGGTTGTTTCGAGCGATCGGTTGCATACCGATCGACCGCGAGCGCGATCCGCGCAAAGCGCTTTATGCGGCGCGCCGCGCGCTCGCAGCCGGGGAGGTGGTGGCGCTCTTTCCGCACGGTCGTATCCATTTAGATCGCGAACCACCGGCGCCGTTACGACGCGGCATCGTGCTGTTGTCGCAGATGACCGGCGCACCGATCATACCGGTGCGCATCGGCGGGGTCCGCGGAGAAGGTTTTACGGTTGCGGCGGTGTTCATGCGAAGCGAAGTACGGCTGGAACGGCGCCCGTTGCTCCATTGCACCAACCGAGCCACCGAATCGTGCCTGGAGCAACTTAGTCGCGCCCTACACTCGCCGGAGCACGCGCCGGGCGGAGGCGACGCGCGAGATTGAGGCGCGGTTTTCTCGCCCGTATCTTTCGCGGCCCGGACGATCCCACGGTACCGGCTGATTCGGCGTGATGGGGCATGCTAATCTCGCCGTTCTGCGAGATCGCCACCGGGGCGCCGACCTGACAAAGTCGCTCGCTCCAACTTGAAATACGCCCGCCAAGTCCCGATTTAAGTCGGCGGATATCGTTTGAGGATCGGCCTATGCGCATGGACAAATTGACGTCGAAGTTCCAAGGCGCTCTAGCCGAGGCGCAGAGCTCGGCGGTCGGGCGCGACCACCAGTTTATCGAGCCGATACATCTCATGGCCGCACTGCTCGATCAACACGGAAGCAGTATCCGCGGTCTCCTCGCGCAGTGCGACGTGAACGTAAACGCACTGCGCACGAAGATCGGCGAAGCGCTCGATCGATTGCCCACGGTGCACGGAACCGCGGGCGAAGTGCATCTCTCGAACGATCTCGGCAAGCTGTTAAATCTCACCGACAAGTACGCGCAGAAGCGCGGCGATGAATACATCGCGAGCGAGCTGTTCGTGCTTGCGGCCCTCGAGGATAAGGGCGCCTTCGGTCAGCTGCTGCGCGACGCCGGGGTTTCCAAGAACTGCATCGAGAAGGCGATCGACGCGCTGCGTGGCGGCGAGAAGGTCGGCGACCCCAACGCCGAGGAATCGCGTCAAGCGCTCGCCAAGTACACCATCGATCTCACCGAGCGCGCCGAGCAGGGCAAAGTCGATCCCGTCATCGGTCGCGACGAGGAGATTCGTCGCGTCGTGCAAATATTGCAACGCCGTACCAAGAACAATCCGGTGCTGATCGGCGAGCCGGGCGTGGGTAAGACCGCGATCGTCGAGGGTCTTGCGCAGCGCATCGTCAACGGCGAAGTGCCGGAGGGGATCAAGAACAAACGGTTGTTGTCCCTCGACATGGCGTCGCTGATCGCGGGCGCCAAGTTCCGCGGCGAATTCGAGGAGCGGCTGAAAGCCGTGCTGAACGAAATTGCCAAGCAAGAAGGGAACATCATTCTATTTATCGACGAGCTGCACACTATCGTCGGTGCCGGCAAGGCTGAAGGCGCAATCGACGCCGGCAACATGTTGAAGCCCGCGCTCGCACGCGGGGAACTACACGCGGTCGGCGCGACGACGCTCGATGAGTATCGCAAGTACATCGAGAAGGACGCAGCCCTCGAGCGGCGCTTTCAGAAAGTGTTCGTCGGCGAGCCCACCGTGGAAGACACCATCGCGATCCTGCGTGGCCTGAAGGAAAAATACGAAGTCCATCACGGCGTCGACATCACCGATCCGGCGATTGTCGCCGCCGCCACGCTGTCGCACCGCTACATCACCGATCGGCAACTACCGGACAAGGCCATCGACTTGATCGACGAAGCGGCGGCGCGCATCCGTATGGAAATCGATTCCAAGCCCGAGGCGATGGACCGCCTGGAGCGGCGCATTATTCAGCTGAAGATCGAGCGCGAGGCGCTGAAGAAGGAGAGCGACGAGGCGTCGAAGAAACGCTTGGCGCTGCTACAGACCGAGATTGCGAAGCTCGAGCGGGAATACGCCGACCTCGATGAGATCTGGAAATCGGAGAAGGCGCAAGTCGCCGGCAGTCAGCACATCAAGGAAGGGCTTGAGCGCGCGCGTTTGGAACTTGAGACGGCGCGGCGCGCCGGTAATCTCGCGCGTATGGCCGAGTTGCAATACGGCCGCATCCCGGAATTGGAAAAGCAGCTGGCCGCCGCTGCAGCGCAAGAAGGCCACGAGCATCACAATAGACTCTTGCGTACCGCCGTGACCGAGAACGAAGTCGCGGAAGTCGTCTCGCGCTGGACCGGTATCCCGATGTCGAAGATGATGGAAGGCGAGCGCGACAAGCTCTTGCGCATGGAAGACGAGCTGCACAAGCGCGTCGTGGGTCAGGACGAGGCGATCAAGGCGGTATCGAACGCCATTCGCCGTTCGCGCGCCGGGTTATCCGATCCGCGCCGACCCTACGGATCGTTTCTGTTTCTCGGACCGACCGGCGTCGGTAAGACCGAATTGACCAAGGCGCTCGCCGGATTTTTGTTCGACACCGACGAGGCGATGGTGCGCATCGACATGTCGGAGTTCATGGAGAAGCACTCGGTCGCGCGCTTGATCGGCGCGCCACCCGGCTACGTCGGGTACGAGGAGGGTGGCTACCTGACCGAGGCGGTACGACGCCGCCCGTACTCTGTCATCTTGTTCGATGAGATCGAGAAGGCGCACTCGGACGTATTTAACGTGCTGCTGCAAGTATTGGATGACGGGCGTCTGACCGATGGGCAGGGCCGGACGGTCGATTTCCGCAACACCGTCGTTGTCATGACTTCCAATCTTGGTTCTACGTTGATTCAAGAAATGGCGGGTGAGGAGAACTACGCACGCATGAAAGCAGCGGTCATGGAAACCGTCGGCCAACACTTCCGGCCGGAATTTGTCAATCGCATCGACGACATCGTGGTCTTTCACCCCCTCGGGCGGGAGGAGCTGCACCGGATCGCCGAGCTGCAGGTGCAATATCTGCGCGAGCGGCTGCGTAGTCGCGACTTGGATCTAGAGCTCGCGCGCGCCGCCCTCGATCGGCTGGCGGAGGTCGGTTTCGATCCGGTCTACGGCGCGCGCCCCTTGAAGCGCGCGATTCAGCAGATGATCGAAAACCCGCTGGCCCAAGAGATACTCGCAGGGAAGTTTGTGCCGAAGGATGTTATTCTTGTGGACGTCGCCGCGGACCGTCTCGTCTTTCGGAAGAAGTTTCCGGGCCACAAGACGAGCGCCGCGTGAGTAGGGTATATCCCCGAACTTTTCTGGGTTTTGTCGATCCATGTGGCATATCGCTGATTAGCGCTAAGCGTTGGAGCCAATAAAAAATGAGCATTGACCGTCGTTCGTTTCGGGCGGGCCTGGTCGCCGGCCTGTTTCTATTTGCGGGTCTGATTGGCGGAGTTGTACTCAGTTCGCGTCTCGGCTGGATGCCGACCGCCGGCAGCGCGGACCAACCGCGGTTGCCGCTCCCCGTGCCGACGGGACCGCAGCAAACCTTTGTTCCGGTCGTGAAGGCGGTGACTCCAACGGTCGTGAATATCTCGACGACGCGCGTGGTGCGCGCGGGCGGCGGGGGCGAGCAGGCGGCGCCGTTCATGGATGATCCGTTCTTCCGTCAATTTTTTGGGGACGAATTCTTCCGTCGCTTTCAAACGCCGCGCGACCGTAAAGAGAGCAGCCTCGGTAGCGGCGTAATCGTTTCCAGCGAAGGCTACATCGTCACCAACAACCATGTCATCGCCAAAGCCGACGAGATCAAAGTCCTGCTCAACGATAAGCGCGAATTCGTCGGCAAAGTGGTAGGCACCGACCCGAAGACCGACATCGCGGTGGTGAAGATCAACGCCAAGGATTTACCGGCGTTGCCGTGGGGCGATTCGGACAAACTCGAAGTGGGCGAGTACATCCTCGCCATCGGCAATCCATTCGCGCTCAACTCGACCGTCACGATGGGCATCGTCAGCGCGGTCGGTCGCGCCAACGTCGGAATCGCGGACTACGAAGATTTCATACAAACGGATGCGGCGATCAATCCCGGCAACTCGGGCGGCGCGCTGGTCAATACGCGCGGCGAGCTCGTCGGCATCAATACCGCTATTTTCTCGCGTAGCGGTGGCTATATGGGTATCGGCTTCGCGGTTCCGGCGAACATGGCGCGCACGGTGATGGAGAGCCTGATCAAGAACGGCAAGGTCACGCGCGGGTGGCTCGGCGTTTCGATTCAGGAGGTCAACCAGGAATTGGCGAAGCAGTTCGGGTTGTCCGAATCGAGAGGCGCGCTCGTGAGCGAAGTTATCCCGGACAGTCCGGCCGCCGCGTCGGGCATCAAGTCGGGTGACGTCATCGTCGGATACGATGGTAGGTCGGTCGACGGTCCATCGGTGCTGCGCAACATGGTCGCGCAAACCGCCGTCGGCAAAACGGCAAAGGTGGACGTGTTGCGGGATAACAAGCGACAGACGTTCAGTATCAAGATAGCGGAACAGCCGAAAGAAATCGCCCAAGCAGGGAGCGACGCAGACGATGCCACGTCAGGCGAACAGGCCGGCGAGAAATCCGTGCTGGGCGGCGTGGAGGTCCGTAATCTGACCCCTGACATCGCGCGGCAACTGGGATTGTCACCGGCCACGAAGGGTGTGGTCGTGACCGGTGTGGCGCCAGAGAGCGCTGCTGCGACCGCCGGTGTTGAACCGGGCGACGTCATCCTGGAGG
>JBGPCS010000216.1:0-5205 GCA_041481875.1 Sulfurifustaceae bacterium | reverse complement strand
GTGGTCGATCCGCGCCGCACCGAAACCGCGGAGCGTGCCGCGGAGCACGTCTTCATTCGCCCGGGCGGCGATGCGTTCTTGCTGCTATCGATGGTGCACGTCTTGTTCGCGGAACGGCTCGTGCGATTGGGGAACGCCGAAGGACTGGTGCAGGGGTTCGAGCAAATCGAATCCGCGGTCAGCGGTTTTCCGCCGGAAGCCGTCGAAGCGCGCTGCGGCGTACCCGCGGCCACGATTCGGCGTCTCGCGCGGGAGCTCGCCGCCGCGCAACGCGGCGTGGTGTACGGCCGTCTCGGCACCTGCACACAGGAATTCGGCACGATCGCCGGCTGGGCCGTCGAGTTGCTGAATATTCTCACCGGCCATCTCGATATCGCCGGCGGCTCCATTTTCGCGCGGCCGGCGGTGAAGTTGGGCGCGGGTAGACGCCCGCGCTCGATCGCGCGCCGTTTCGGCCGCTGGAAAAGCCGGGTGCACGGCTTCCCCGAAGTGCTGGGCGAACTGCCGGGTTCGACGCTCGCCGATGAAATCCTGACGCCGGGCGAGAACCGGGTGCGCGCATTGGTCACGGTCGCGGGCAATCCGTTGCTGGCGGTGGCGAACGCGGGACGCCTCGAGGAGGCGCTCGGTTCGCTCGAATTCATGCTGTCGATCGACATGTACGTGAACGAGACTACCCGGCATGCGCACGCTATTCTGCCGCCGACCAGTCCGCTCGAGCACGCTACCTACGCTTGGAATACCTACCAGAACGCCGTCGAGAACGTTGCAAAGTATTCGCCGGTGGTATTCGGTAAACCCGCCGGCGCACAGCATGAGTGGGAGATACTCGCGTCATTGGCCGGCGCTTTGAGTGACGTTGGCCCTGACGCGGCCGCGTTGGACGCGCAATTCTTTGAGCAGTTGCTGAAGCAGGAGATCGGTGACGACCCGCGCTGGGACGGCCTAACCATCGATGAGGCACGTGCCGCGTTGGCAGGACAATCCGGCCCCGAGCGCTTGCTCGATCTTTGTCTGCGCCTCGGTGCTTGGGGCGATGGCTTCGGTCGTTCCGCCGAAGGGTTGACGTTCGCGCGGCTCGTGGCCGAGCCGCATGGGCATGTGCTCGGTCCGTCCGGTCCGCGGCTCCCTGAAGTTTTGCGCACGCCGAGCAACAAGATCGAGCTGGCGCCCGAGCACATCACGGCGGATCTGGTCCGACTGCGCGAAACGCTCGAACGGCCGGCCGAGCGCCTCGTCCTTATCGGTCGGCGCGATGTGCGCTCCGATAACTCCTGGCTGCACAATGCGCGGTCGCTTGCCGGGGGCGAAGAGCGCTGTGTGCTCAAAATCGCCGACGCGGACGCCAAGCGTTTTGGTCTCGCGACCGGCGACCGCGCGCGAATTACCAGTCGTGTCGGGAGCCTGGTCGCGCCGGTTGAAGTCACCGATGAGCTGATGCCCGGAGTCGTTAGCTTGCCGCACGGTTGGGGCCACGATAAGGAGGGCACGCGACTGAGCGTCGCCTCGCAGCGCCCGGGTGTGAACCTGAACGCGCTCGTGGATAGCGCGACGATCGACGTGCCGAGCGGCAGTGCGGTCATGAATGGCGTTCCCGTTAACATCGAACGCGTCGAGGTGGCGTGAGCCGATGACGGGTTTAGATTAGCGGCATTCTCGTCCCGGTCGAGCGCGCATACGTGAATGCGCCGGAGTCGGCGTCAGACCGCGTACAGATCCACGTAGTCGTTAACCGGCATCGCCTCCAGCCGTTGCTGATCGAGCGACACCGCGAGGATCTCGCGCTGTCGTGCGCCCGGAAAGCGTCGCGCCAGGTTCGTGCGGAACTTGGCTTCGAGCAATGGAATGCCTTCCTGGCGCCGGCGTTTGTGGCCGATGGGATATTCGCAGACGATCTCCTTTAGTTTCGTGCCGTCTTTGAACTCGACCGTGAGCGCGTTCGCGATCGAGCGCTTCTTCGGATCGTGATAATCCTTGGTGTAGCGTTTGTTCTCCACGCAGACGATTTTTCCGCGGAGCTTGTCGATGCGCGGATCGGCGGCGACGGCGTCCTCGTAGTCGGCGGCGGTGAGTCGGCCGAATAAGATGGGCACCGCCATCATGTACTGGACGCAATGATCGCGATCCGCCGGATTGTTCAGCGGGCCCTTCTTGTCGATGATGCGGATGCACGCTTCATGCGTGCGATTCGTGATGCGCTTGATGTCCTCGGGTTTTTTTCCCAGCCGTTTCAGTTGCTCGTGAACTTGCATCGCTCCTTCGACCGCGGTCTGCGCGTGAAACTCGGCGGGGTAGGAAATCTTGAACAGCACGTTTTCCATCACGTAGCTGGCATAGCGCCGCTGGAATTCGAACGCCTTGCCCTTGAACGAGACGTCGTAGAATCCCCACGTTTTCGCCGTCAGCACCGACGGATAGCCCATCTCGCCGGTCTGCGCGATTAGCGCGAGGCGCACGGCGCGGCTGGTGGCGTCGCCCGCCGCCCAGCTTTTGCGCGAGCCGGTGTTGGGCGCATGCCGATAGGTGCGCAGGCTCTGTCCGTCGACCCAGGCGAGCGAAACCGCGTTGATGATTTGATCGCGCGTGAGCCCGAGCATCTGCGCAACCACCGCGGTTGAAGCCACTTTCACCAGCACGACGTGATCGAGCCCGACCTTGTTGAACGAGTTTTCGAGCGCGATGCAACCTTGTATTTCGTGCGCCTTGATCATCGCGGTCAGCACGTCCTTCATCGCGAGCGGCGGCTTACCCGCCGCCAGGTTATTCCGCGATAACCAATCGGCGGTCGCGAGGATGCCGCCCAGATTGTCCGACGGGTGGCCCCATTCGGCGGCGAGCCAAGTGTCGTTGAAGTCGAGCCAGCGAATCGTCGTGCCGATGTTGAACGCCGCCTGCACCGGATCGAGCTGATACCGCGTGCCGGGCACTTTCGCGCCGTTCGGTACGATGGTCCCCGGCACGATCGGTCCCAGCAGTTTGGTGCACGCCGGGTACTCGAGCGCTTCCAGCCCGCAGCCCAACGTATCGATCAAACAGTTGCGCGCGGTTTCATACGCGAGCGCGTTCGTGATCTCGTACTTGAGCACGTAGTCGGCGATGTCGGTGAGAACTTTATCGGGCTTGGGGCGAACGTTGCTGATGTGTGAGGTCATGCTGTTCCAATTAACTATTATGATTTTGGAACCACAGATGAACACAGATGAACACCGATAGATGAAAAGATTTCTTCTAATCCGCTTCTATCCGTGTTTATCCGTGTGCATCTGTGGTTTCGAAATTATTTCCGCTGAATAATCGGTACGAACTTCAAATCTTCCGGCCCGGTGTAGTTGGCGCTCGGGCGGATGATTTTGCCGTCGACGCGTTGCTCGATCACGTGCGCGGACCATCCGGACGTGCGCGCGATCACGAACAGCGGCGTGAACATCGCGGTTGGCACGCCCATCATGTGGTAGCTCACCGCCGAGAACCAATCGAGATTCGGGAACATCTGCTTGGCGTTCCACATGACCGTCTCCAAGCGATCGGCGATGTCGAACAGCTTCACATCGTTCGCCGCTTTCGACAGGCGCCGCGCGACTTCTTTAATTACCTTGTTGCGCGGGTCGCCGGTGGTATAAACCGGATGGCCGAAGCCGATGATGACTTCTTTGTTCGCGACGCGACGGCGGATGTCGGCCTCGGCTTCGTCCGGCGTGCGGTAGCGGTTTTGAATCTCGAACGCGACTTCGTTCGCGCCGCCGTGCTTCGGTCCGCGCAGCGCGCCGATGGCGCCGGTAACCGCGGAGTACATGTCGGAGCCAGTGCCGGCGATGACGCGCGCCGTGAACGTGGAGGCGTTGAACTCGTGCTCGGCGTAAAGCACGAGCGAGGTCTGCATCGCGCGCACCCAAAGCTCGCTCGGCGGTTTGCCGTGCAGCAAGTGCAAAAAATGCCCGGCGATGGAATCGTCGCCGGTCTCGACGTCGATGCGCCGGCCGTGGGTGGAATAGTGATGCCAGTAGAGCAGCATCGAACCGAGCGACGCCATGAGCCGATCGGCGATGTCGCGCGCCCCGGCCAGGTTCTGATCGTGTGCCTCCGGTAGCACGCCGCCGAGCGCGGAGACACCCGTGCGCATCACGTCCATCGGATGCGCCGCGGCCGGCAGTTGCTCCAGTACCGCGCGCACCGCCGCCGGCAGCTCGCGCAGCTCCTGCAGCTTCGATTTGTACGCACGCAGTTCCGCCACCGTCGGCAGCTTCTCGTGCACCAGGAGGTACGCGATCTCCTCGAACTCGCACGCTTCGGCGACGTCGAGAATATCGTAGCCGCGATAGTGCAGGTCGTTGCCGCTGCGCCCGACGGTGCAGAGCGCAGTATTGCCGGCGACGACGCCCGAGAGCGCCACCGATTTCTTCGGTTTGATGCCGGGCGCGATCTGAGTGTCACTCATCGTACGTCTCCTTACTTACAAAAAAGATTAACCGCAAAGGACGCCAAGGACGCAAAGAAGTGCAAGAGTTATTGAAGAAACCTTTGCGTTCTTGGTGTCCTTTGCGGTGAACGTTTCTATTTCGAATCCTTGGCGAACAACGCATCGAGCTTGCGCTCGAACTCATGGTAACCGATGCGCTCGTAGAGCTCCTCGCGCGTCTGCATGAGATCGAGCACGTTCTTCTGGTGGCCGTCGCGGCGAATCGCGGTGTAGACCGACTCGGCCGCCTTGTTCATGGCGCGAAAAGCCGACAGCGGATACAGCGCCATCGCGACGCCGCTGCTGCGCAGCTCCTCGACGGAGAATAGGGGCGTCTTGCCGAACTCGGTAATGTTGGCGAGAACCGGAATCTTCACCGCCTCGACGAAGCGACGGTACGTCGCGAGTTCCGTTACCGCCTCGGGAAAGATGCCGTCGGCACCGGCCTGCGCGCAGGCGACGGCGCGCTCGATGGCGGCATCGACGCCTTCGACCGCGATCGCGTCGGTCCGCGCGATGAGAAAAAATCGGTCGTCGGTCTTCGCGTCGGCCGCCGCCTTGATGCGATCCGCCATTTCTTGCTTTGCGACGATTTCCTTGCCCGGGCGATGCCCGCAGCGTTTCGCGCCGATTTGATCTTCGATGTGACACGCCCCCGCGCCGAACTTTATCAGTGACTTCACGGTGCGCGCGATGTTGAAGGCGGAAGGGCCGAAGCCGGTGTCGACATCGACCAATATCGGAAGGTC
>JBGPCS010000215.1:0-5211 GCA_041481875.1 Sulfurifustaceae bacterium | reverse complement strand
TCGCCGGAATCCGCAGCGTACCGCGGGCGGACGCGGATGTCCGCCGCAATGACTCGCGATGGCCTAGGATTGCGCGCTCGTTTAGACTGCCGTCGACGCGCACCAATGCAAACGAAATGGAAAACTTTACACCCGTTAGCGCTTTGATCGGCGGCGGCTTGATCGGCGTCGCCGCTGCGATGCTACTCTGGCTCAACGGTCGTATCGCGGGCGTCAGCGGCATCTTCCATGGTGCGCTAACCCCGCAGTCCGGCGGCACGGCGTGGCAGGTGCTTTTTCTCCTGGGGCTTGTCGCGGGTGCGACGCTGTACGTCTCGCTCAATCCATCGGCTTACACACCGCGCGCGGGCTTTCCGGTTGGGCTGCTGGCGTTGGGTGGCGTTCTGGTCGGGTTCGGTACGCGGATGGGCGGCGGTTGCACGAGCGGTCACGGGGTATGCGGGGTCGCGCGTCTGTCGATCCGCTCGCTGGCCGCGACCGCTATCTTCGTGGCGGTGGGAATAGCGACGGTTTTTGTCGCGCGTCATCTATTGGGAATACAACCGTGAGCAAAAATATCGCGGCATTGTTGTCCGGACTGTTGTTCGGCTTCGGGTTAGCGGTGTCGCACATGGTGGAGCCGGCGAAGGTTCTTGGCTTCCTCGACGTAGCGGGCCGCTGGGATCCGAGCCTGTTGTTGGTGATGGGCGCCGCCGTGACGGTGACGTTCATCTCGTTTCGCCTGATCTCGCGTCGATCGAAACCGTTGTTGGCGCCGCAGTTCTTGATCCCCACCCGCTCGGAGCTCGATCGCCCGCTCATACTCGGCGCAGCCGTCTTCGGCGTGGGTTGGGGTTTAGCCGGTTACTGTCCCGGCCCGGGAATCGCCGCGCTCGGTCTCGGGACCTGGGAAGCGCCGGTATTCGTCGTCGCCCTCGCTGCCGGGTCCCTCGCGCATCGCTGGCTGTTCGAGACGGGATCGCCGCGCGCACCGCAGACCGCGGAGTAGGGGTAGGTCGGGCATCAGCCAACGGCGTGCGAGCCAAGGAGAGGTTGAAGCGATATTTACACGGGCCACCGTACGCGTCGGCGGCAGCGACGTTCGCAGAGAAGATACCGTCCACGTCTACGTCTCCGCTCGTCTAATGACACAGACAGGAGGCGACTATGCGAACCTACGACGTTCAGACGGACATGCGCCGCGGCTCGGGCCCGTAACGCGGGCGCACGAGCCGTGGTCACATCAGGACTTCTTGTTTAGATAGTCCCGGAACTCCTGCATACCGGTCTGCACGCGCTTGCGAATTACGTCGTAGGCTTCCCGCTGCGACTTCGCCGCCAATTCGGCGAGCTCGCGCATGTGGGCAAGCGCGTTCTCGACGGCTTTCTTCGCGAGATCCGCCTGTTTTGCCACGCTCTCGGCCGGAGTTTTGGCGTTGATCTCTTTCGCGGCTTCCCGCCACTGCGTCATGGTCTCCTGAAAAATTTCCGCCTGACGCTGCGCCAACGCGATCGCGCCCGCATAGGCTTTCTGGTTCGCCTGCTGCAGCGCTTCGACGTTCTTGCGTTGCGTCTCGACCAGCGCGGGGAGGTCTATGCCGGGTAGTCTGAAGCGCTCCAGCAACTTACCGATATTGAGTACCGGTATTTCGGAATTAGCTTCCGTGTCTTCTTTCCGGTGCGTGTCTGCCTTGGCATGGGTTGCCGAATGCGCTTGGCTGGTACTCGTCGTGTGGGAGGAATGGGTGGTGCTCATGGTGCTTCTCCTGTGTGTGTTGAGTTAATTGGAAGCTGTGCACGGTCGAATGGCCTATCGCACATGCTGCGTTGCCGGAACGCAGATGCATTGGGTTCGGCCGCGGTTCATTCTCACGTTGCCGGCTCCGCCGCTTTCTGCGGCGTGTCCCTCCGGCCGATGGCCGCTGCGGCCGGGATCGACCGTTCGCTCAAGATGTTCGCGGCCGCGGCGCCGACGGGCGCGTTCGCTACTTCGGGTCGCGCGATGTTTCCGATGATGCTGCTGCGGGCCGAGATGGCCGGGAATTCTGGTTTGCCGTTGTCTCGCACGAGCCTTGCGGCGCGCGGTGCGCGCTTCACTCGCGCGGTGTTTGCGCCGGAACGTCGCTTTGCGGCGCGCTGCGGCGTATGCGTGGCCGTGTCGGCCGGTACCGTCGCATCCCGGGTCACCGGGCGCAACGCCGCCGTTTTCAATTCATCGAGTGCGTCCACGATGTAGTCGGCGAGCCTGCGCACGTCCGGCAATGCGTGCCGGCACGCCGTGAGGCCGACGTCCAGGTTGTCGCCGTAGCTCTGAACGGTGATGTTCAGCGCCGAACCGTGAGTCGGGATGGACATCGGATAGACCGAAAGCAACTTGGCTCCCGCTAGGTACAGCGGCGGGGGCGGGCCGATGTTGTTCGAGATGGTGAGGTTCGCAAGAGGTCGCGTTTGATCCGCGACGCGGTAGTGCCCGAGCAAGTCCATCAGGCCGTGCACGAGGAAGGGTGTGCCCCACGGCGACAAGAAGCTGAGCGCCGCCGACTTGATGGTGTCGGTGAAGCGCTTGGCGTTCTGCGAGGAATCGTGAATCGCGAGCAGCCGCTTGATCGGATCGATCACGTTCGTCGCCAGGCCGCAGATCATGCCGAACACCTGATTGTTCATCTGCATGTTCCCCGCCTCGCGCAGCGATACCGGCACGAATGCCGTCAGCGATTCGGACGGCAGGTCATGTTTTTCGCTCAAGTAGCGGCGTAGCGCGCCGCTGCACATCGCCATCACCGCGTCGTTCACCGTCGCGCCGTTGCTCTTGGCGATTTGCTTGACGTCTTTGAGCGAGACCGTTCGCGCGGCGTAGCTGCGTTGACTCGTGATCGCGACGTTCAACGGCGTGCGCGGCGCGAGATGCGGCAATTCGGGTGAATCGAGCTTGAGCGTGTCGGGGTCGATGAGCGACAGTTTGGCCCATGCCTTGAGGAAGTCGGGGATAGCCTGAATCGCGCGCACGTATTGGCGCAGCGCGTTCGAGTAGACGAGGGCCATCAGCTTGATCGGATCGAGCTCCTCCTTCTTGCCGTGCGGTTGCGGCGGCGGAATTTCTCGGGGAACGGGCGTGGTGTCGTAGAGGCTTTGGATGAACGCCATCGCGGCCGCCCCATCGAAGCCGGCATGATGGAACTTCGCGTACTCCGCCACGCGCCCGCCGTCGAGGCCGTCGATGATATAGATCTCCCAGAGCGGGCGGCTGCGGTCGAGGAAATTCGAATGCAGCCGGCCGACCAGCTCCTCGAGCTGATCGAACCGTCCGGGCTTGGGCACGGTGTGGCGGCGTATGTGGTAGTCGAGATCGATTGCGTCGTCTTCCACCCAGAGCGGTGCGTCGAGATCGAACGGCAGCTGCGCGAGTTTCCGCGTGAGGATCGGAAACTGGTGCATGCGATGCGCGATCTGCGCTTTGAAGTCCTCGTAGAAATCTCCGGTGTAGCCGGGCGGCAGTTCGTACAAGTACAAGCTGCCGACGTGCATCGGTGTTTCCGCGGTTTCCATGTAGAGGAAGCTGGCATCTGTCCCACCGAGCTGTTGCAACATATTCGTCTCTCCTTGGTGCTAGCGACTGCGTTGCAATTCTGTTTTCATCAACCAAGTGTTCGCGTCACGAGGCATGTGCTAGTCCTCGTTTTGGATCCGGGTAGAACAGGCTTCTCCATCCACTGCGATGGAACGGTGCCCATGTCCCTTCGGGCTGCGCGAGCCGATCGGCGACGGCGTACAGGGCGAGCGGGTTGTGGCCGAGCCCGCAGTGACTGCCCTCGATTTCGACGTTCTCGGTTTTTTCACCATCCACTTCAACGCTGCATTGCCAAGCGACGATGCCGTCGCTGCGGCTGAATATCGAGGTACTCGGTACGGTCGGCGCATGCCAGCGTCCGCGTCCGCAAATGGCGCAGTTCTCATCCACGATGGCATGCTCACTCGCGACGTTTCGCGCGTCCGTCTTGCGGCGGCAATGGGCGTTCATTCGTTTGCCAGTTGCGACTTCGTACACGCGCCAGGCGTTGGTCGATCTGGCGCAACAGGCGATCGGACTGCCGAGCGAGATAACTTGGCGCACGGCCTGCGGCGCTTCCTTCGCGAGCTCGCGCGCGAAAACGCCGCCCAGGCTCCAGCCGATGAGACTCACCTTGCGCTGGTAGCGACCGTGCAGCTCGAGCAGCCGATCCAGCATCTCACCCTCGACCGTGTGGTGGTGACCGAAGTTGCGTCCGAGATCCCAGCCATGCGGCGCGTAACCGAGGTCCTTGAGGTAGGCGCGCAGGGGCTCGGTCGATGCGTCGCCCGCCGTCAAACCGGGCAACACCAGTACCGGATGACCGTCGCCGCGCGACGCCGCGCGCAAGAAAGGATAAGCGAGGAAAAATGCGCCGAATTCGAGAAACGCGCGGCCCTCGATCGCGAGCAGAAATTTCGATGGAGGCTTTACGTAGTCCATGTCGGCCGGCATGTCCGCTCCTTGTTCTTGTCGCCGAAAGAGTCCGAGGATTCGACTCGGGATTCTTTCTGATCGAAGGCAAAATGCACGTAGCAGTTTTTTACCAGATCCCAAATCGTGGGGTATTGATGCAGGTCAAGAGTTGGAAAGCGTGAACACGGACAACCAGATCAGTCTAAACGCCTGAGTTTTGTGCCTCGCGGAGTGAGCCGATGGTTTGGGCGGTAGCAACGAAGTCGCCCGACTTCGACGTTGTGTCGGACTAGGTCTGCATGCGCGAACGCAACGAGAATCGTTTCGCCTGTGTGTGCACTGCCAGGACACATCTCCTCAGCGGTGCGCAGCGCATTTGGTCGACAGTTTCAGTGGTTACTCGTCGAGAGATAGCCAAGTGTCCCGGTTAGCTCACGCGCCGATCCCGCCCCACCCAATATTTTTCGCGCAGCACGCGCTTGAGCAGCTTGCCGGTCGGATTGCGCGGCAGCGATTCGGCGAAGTCGATCGACTTCGGACACTTGAAGCGCGCAAGGCGCTCTTGCGCGAAGGCGATGAGGTCGGCCTCGCTCGCTTGCGTGTCGCGACGCAGCACCACGGACGCCTTCACCGCTTCGCCCCAGGTGTCGTCCGGCACGCCGAATACCGCGACCTCGGCCACCGCGGGGTGCGCCGCGAGCACGCTCTCCACCTCCGCCGGGTAGATGTTCTCTCCCCCGGAGATGATGAGGTCCTTGACCCGGCCGACG
>JBGPCS010000214.1:0-5219 GCA_041481875.1 Sulfurifustaceae bacterium | reverse complement strand
CAAAGGACGCGAAGAAAAACATGAGATTTATCGAGAAAACCCTTTGCGTCCTCTGCGCCTTTGCGGTGAGAAATAGCTTTGGGGACTTATTCAGAGCTTCCTTAGGTCTACTACTGAACTTCAACGTCGTTCACATGCGAAGCGGCATCAAGCGAATTGTAAATAATCTTTCCTCTGCGTCCTCCGCGTCCTCTGCGGTTGAATCAATCTAAAAAAAGGGGGGGACAACATGGACCTAACTATTCGAAGCGAGAGAACTTACGCCTATACCGGTGGCAAGAGCTTCGATCCGATGCTCCCCACGGTCGTATTCATCCACGGCGGCGAGCAGGACCACAGCGTGTGGATATTGCAGTCGCGCTACTTCGCGCATCACGGCTACGGCGTGTTGGCGCTCGATCTACCAGGTCATGGACGAAGTGGCGGCGCGCCGCTCACGCGCATCGAAGACATGGCGAGCTGGATCGTCGCCGTGCTCGACGCCGCCGGCATACCATCGGCCGCGCTCGTTGGACACAGCATGGGCTCGCTCATCGCTCTCGACACGGCGGCGCGGTTTCCGCGGCGCGTGAGTCGCGTCGCTTTGCTCGCCACGGCATTCCCGATGCGCGTCGCGACTGAACTACTCGAGGCAACACAGAAGAACGAAAGCGCCGCACATGACATGATCAACATCTGGTCGCACTCGTCCTACGCGCACTACCCGAGCAATCCAGGCCCCGGCTTCTGGATACCCGGCGGAAACCTGCGTTTGATGCAGCGACAGAAACGCGGTGTGCTGCACGCCGACTTCGCCGCCTGTAACAACTACACGGCCGGCCTGGAAAGCGCCGCGAAGATAACGTGCCCGGCGCTGCTGCTGCTCGGCCGGCGCGATGCAATGACCCCGGCGCGCGCCGCCCAGGATATGGCGAAAGCGATCTCGAACGCGAAGGTCGTTACGATCGAACACAGCGGACACAATCTCATGGCGGAAGAGCCGGACGAAGTGCTCGACACGCTGGTTGCGTTTATGCCGATACCAACCGACTGCAACTGAACGAACAGGAGGAAAAAATGATCTCACTACAACGATCCGTCACCACCGCTGGGTTCCTTCTCATCGCGACGATCGCCGGTGCCGCTGAACCTGATCCGACGGTGGCGGCGCCGATCGGCGGCGTCGACGTCGCCGCGATCGACGATCTCGTCGCCGCCGGTCGCATTCTGGTCAACGAAGGCGTGTTCGACGGCTTCGGTCACGTCAGCATGCGCCATCCCGGAAATCCGAAGCGCTTTCTCATGTCGCGCAATCTCGCCCCCGCGCTCACGACGGCCGCGGACATCATGGAGTTCGACGTGGACACCTCCGAGCCGGTCGATGCGCGCGGGCGCGCGGTTTTCCTCGAACGTTTTATCCACGGCGAAGTGTACAAGGCCAGACCGGACGTCAATGCCGTGGTGCACAGCCACTCGCCGTCGGTGATTCCCTTCGGCGTCGTCGCCAGTCAGCCGCTGCGCCCGGTGTATCACATGAGCGCATTCCTGTACGCCGGCGTGCCGATTTACGAGATACGCAAAGACGCTCCCGCCTCGAACATGCTCATCGCCAATCGCGACCTCGGCGGCGCGCTGGCGCGCACGCTTGACGACAAGTCGGTCGCGCTCATGCGCGGCCATGGCAACGTCGTCGTCGGCGCAACGGTACCGGTCGCGGTGTTCCGCGCCGTCTACACCGAAATGAACGCGCGCATGCAACTGCAAGCGGTGACGCTCGGCGGAACGATCAACTATCTCTCGCCGGAAGAGGGAAAGAAGGCGGCCGAAACCATGACGAGCCAAGTGCAACGGCCTTGGGGATTGTGGAAGCAGAAGGCGCTCACGAAGTGACAGCCAGCCGCACCGGCATTTCCATTTTCGCGAAGCGGCTATCTCAGGATACTCTCGACAGCGACTTAGCTGCCTGCGCCGTCGGGGTACGGCGTTACGCGGGCAATTGAACTCCCTCCTCGTTCCTCTCGGAGGACTCGGTCGCCAAATCCACAGTTGCTTGGATGTCATTCAGACTTCGGCGGTACGTGCCCGGTGTGCTGCCGGTCCATTGCTTGAACGCGCGGTGGAATGCGGTCGCGTCTTCGAATCCGAGCTCGAAGGCGATCGCAGCCACCGAGCGCGAGGTTTGTGTCAATCGCTGAACCGCAATGTCTCGGCGCAGCGCATCCTTGATCAGCCGAAACGACGTGCCCTCGCCTTCCAGCCGCCGGCATAGCGTGCGTACCGAAAAGTGCAATGCCTGAGCGACCGCGTCGATATCGTTCGCCGTTTGAAAATGATTCTCCAGAAAATCTCGCACGCGATGCATTACCGCTGGCTCCGACAGCGAGGCGAATATCCAGCCTTGCGGCGCTTTCGCCAGAAACGCACGGACGTCTTGCTTGGTACGGTGAGCGAGCGGTGCGTCCATCAGCGTCGAGGGGAAATACAACGCGCTCTCCGGTTGATTGAAGAATACCGGTCCGGGGTACAAGTACATGTAGTCGGACGCCTCGGTCGGCGAGCCGAACGCGAAAATCGCCGGCGTGCCGCAAGCGCTGTCCTCCTTTTCCCCTCTAGACAAGCTACCGAAAGGGTCAAGAGTCGTCCCGTCGCTTCGCGTTCTTGATCCAGCCCCAATCACAATTGGCAATAAGCCCAATCCCATTTCGATGGCCGGCCTACGATCCGGCGGCGGATGAGTTGCAATCGCTGCTTCCGCCGACACCGGAGACGGAAACCGGCTTTCGCGACCGCACATAAGTGCGCGTTCTGGCGGCTGACCGACTAGCGCAAGAGGAAAATCATTTCCTGTAATTGAGACGCCCTGGCCCCGCAGGGCGTCTTTTTTTTGAGCCATCACGGCATAAATTGAGCATGTAGCCCGCACCGCAGAATCGCCCCCGCGCCCTCGATCGCACATCAACATAATCACTTTTGACGACGCCCCAGCGAGCGATGCACCCGGTTATCGGTTTTTCTTCGCTAGCCCCTCCCGCGCCAAGCAATGCGACGAATTATCGCGAGAGTAATTTCGCTTTCGATCGTAACGGCCGCCTGGTTTCAACGACGATCAAAGGAATGACACTCGGGCGCTACAACACGATCAACGGGCAGTACCAAGTGTTCCCAGGCGATGTCGCGACGCAAAAAACTTATGACGCGAGCGGCAATGTTATCCAGGACATCGACGGCAACAGCAACGCGACGCTTTATTTCTACAACAAGGTGGGTCAGAAGATTTTGCAAGTTGATGCAGAAAACTACGGCATCGCCTGGACCTACGACGGCAACGGGAATGTCTCCACGGAAACGCGCTTCGCGACAAAATTTCCGAACGCCGTCGCTGCAAGCGCCGATCCTTTTGGGCTAATCAGTACGTGGCTGAAGTCCGACGATGACCGGACCACCGACTATGTCTACGATCGCAGCAACCGCGTAAAGCAGGTAATACTGCATAAGGTCGCTTACGCGACCTACGATGCCGCGACCAATACCTTCGCAACCCCCCCCATCGGGGACGCGGTCACCCGTTACAGCTACAACGGGCTTGGTAAGGTTACTCAAAGGATCGACGCCAACGGCAATGTCACCGACTATTCCTATGACGGGATGGGACGAAAGACGAAGGAGCAAGACGCGTCCTTCGTTGACTTCGAAGGCGCGCCTGTGCGACCGACGACGGACACGGAATATGACGGATTGAACGATGTTACGCGCAGCATCCGTCGCGGCAAGGATGACGCCTCGGAAGCCGACGATCAGATCACCAGGTATACCTATGGCACCGGAGGGCGGTTGGCCTCTCAAATTGATCCGATCGGCGCGACCACCATTTATAGCTACGACGCAAATGCTAGCGTGACGCGCAAGCAACTTACCCGCAACGATGCTGATGGCGGTAGTACTACCGACACGACTATCTACCGCTACGACGCCAAGAACCGCGAGATTGAGCACACGGATGTCGCCAACAACGTCTCCCAACAAACCCGCTACAACACTTTCGGTGAGATCAGCGCCAAGGGCACAAACGGCGGTTGGCAGGAGTTCGCCGAGTACAACGTGCTAGGAAAAGTCCTTAAGACCAACTCGGGCGACGGCGTGACGAAAGCTTACCTCTACGACGCCGCCGGAAACGCAACGTTGACGATTCAATCCTCGGGACCGGACTTGCGTCCGCTTTCGATCGATCAAATGCTCGGCCTATCAAACGGCAGCCCCAATCTCGACGCGCTAGATGTGGCGGGCGCGCATCTCACGATATCCGCGTTCGACAAGCGCAACATGCTGGTCGAGACATTCCAGCCGAAGATTGTGACGAATCGCGACGCGACGCAGGTTCAGGCGTCTGTGTCGACAGTGCAGTTACCCTCGGGTAATTACTCGGGGACTACCATCGCGCTTGGTGTATCGACTCAAGCCGTAACGCTTCCCTCCAGCAATCCAGTAACCAACGGTACAGTGGCAATTGGGAGGGGCGGAACGATTGCGTACGTAACCAAGTTCAATAACATGCGCGTGGTACCAAATAGCGGCGCTTCTGGGAGCTTCGTGTTTTTGGCCGATGGAGTCAACGTATCTGTGACGCTACCAGCGCAATTGATGGAACTCGGTGCTGGAAATTTTCGAGTTAACGTACACGCTGACCTTTCTCATAAGACCGGGGGCGACGTTTATTCAACATTCCAAAATGACAATTCCATCGATGGTAGTGCGAGCACTTTCTCGGCAGTAGCGCTCGCTGGCTCCTTCACATTCGTTGGCGGGACGATAGAAGATTGGCAAAATATTTCGGTCACGGTAACGATCTATAAGCAAACATCGTACGGTGAGCGGTTTATCACATCCTATAGTACCGGCCTACAGTCAAACATAAATTTGTGGAATACCAATTCAGTTGTCGGAAGTTCGATATCCGCAGAGCATCAAGTTCACTTCCAAGGCCAGCCTTCGAATACAAGCGGTGATCCCGCAAATCGTCTGATCCTGTACTACCGGCCGGTCGGGTCAAACGCTGTTTGGTCGACATTTCAAGTTCCCCAGTTCACAACTTCTGCCGGGCCTGCGCCCGGCTGGTTTGCATTTGACTGGACTAGTTGGACTCGCGGCAACTACGACATCCGTTATGTTGCCCTCGACGTTTCGGGAAACGTGCTCAACCAAGAGTCGGGCACGATGACACTGTCCGACAGCGCACCTAGCAT
>JBGPCS010000213.1:0-5220 GCA_041481875.1 Sulfurifustaceae bacterium | reverse complement strand
CGGAAGAAAACATCACCGGCCGCGTAATTGACATCATTGCGCCTATCGGCAAGGGGCAGCGCGGGCTGATCGTATCGCCGCCCAAGGCCGGCAAGACAGTGATGCTCCAGAATATCGCTCACTCGATCACCGGCAATCATCCCGAATGCATGTTGATGGTGCTCCTCATCGACGAACGCCCGGAAGAAGTCACCGAAATGCAGCGCTCGGTGCGCGGCGAGGTGATCGCCTCGACATTCGATGAGCCGGCGGCGCGGCACGTGCAGGTCGCCGAAATGGTGATCGAAAAGGCGAAGCGCCTGGTCGAGCACAAGAAGGACGTCATTATCTTGCTCGATTCCATCACGCGTTTGGCGCGCGCCTACAACACGGTGGTGCCAGCATCGGGCAAGGTGCTCACTGGCGGTGTCGACGCCAACGCACTGCAGCGACCGAAGCGCTTCTTCGGCGCGGCGCGCAATATTGAAGAGGGCGGCAGCCTCACCATCGTCGCGACCGCGCTGATCGACACTGGCTCGAAGATGGACGACGTGATCTACGAGGAATTCAAAGGCACCGGCAACATGGAGATACATTTGGACCGGCGGCTATCCGAGAAACGCGTGTATCCCTCGATCAATATCAACCGCTCCGGCACCCGCCGCGAAGAGTTGCTTTTGCCCCCGGATGAGCTGCAAAAGACTTGGATCCTGCGCAAGCTATTGCATCAAATGGACGAGCTTGAGGCGTCCGAGTTCTTGCTCGAAAAACTGCGCGCAACCAAGAACAACGGGGAGTTCTTCGACTCAATGAAACGCTAGCCGATCCCAAGGCACAACGCCCCGGGACGCAGCGAGCATAACCCCGCGGCGGTCCCATGGCCCCCGCGTCTAGCCGGGCGGCAAAACAGTCGGTAAACTACGCGCCCTTTAAATCGCCGCAGGCCGGCGACAAATCACCGAGGTGTCAGATGAAGGCCGGAATTCATCCCGCGTACCAAGAGATCACGGTCACCTGTGCGTGCGGCACCAGCTTCAAGACCCGCTCCACGGCCGGTCGCGACCTGCATGTGGAAGTTTGCGCAAAGTGCCATCCGTTCTACACCGGCAAACAAAAAATCGTCGACACCGAAGGCCGCGTGGAGAAGTTCCGTCAAAAGTACGCCAAGAAATAGTTGCGTCGCCTAGCATGCATGCGGAGGGCGCCCCACGCGGGCGCCTTTTTTCTTTGTGCACTGTCGCTGCTTGCGTCCGTCGCCCGCCCCGGCAACGACGAGACCGTGTCGGTCCGATCGGCGCTCGACGGAGACAGTCTGCTGCTGACGGACGGACGTCAAATCCGATTGATCGGGATCAACGCCCCCGAGCTCGGTAAGAACGGAACGGCGGAACAGCCGCTGGCGCGAGCCGCGCGCGACCGAGCGGCGGCGCTTACCCGTGGACGGATCATACGGTTGATCTACGATCGCGAACGCCTGGATCGCTACGGGCGCACGCTCGCCTATGCCGTGCTCCCCGACGGACGCGACCTCCAGGAGATCCTCCTGCGCGAGGGCTACGGTTGGTTCATCGCTATTCCGCCGAACGTCGATCGGCTCCCGCTCTATCGCTCGGCCGAGGCGCACGCCCGCACCGCACGGCGTGGGGTTTGGGGACGTTCTGAGTACGAGCCCATCGCCGCCGAGCGCGTCTCCCGTACGCAGTACGGCTTCCTGATGTTGTCTGGCACGGTGGTGGCAGTTCGAAACCGAGCTACCGGCGTGGAGGTCGCCCTGACGCCGAGCGTGCGCCTGTGGCTGCCGCGCGACGTTTATACGTCGCTCGCGACACGGAAATCCCTGCTCGGCATGCGCGTCTTGGCGCGCGGCTGGCTTGCGGAGCATAAAGACGGCGCGCGCATGCGCGTTACTCACCCGGCGATGCTGGAAGTATTACAATGACCGCAGCCTAAGCCCCGGCGTCTCCTACCGCGAGAATCGCGCATTCCTTTTTGCGGCGGCGAAAGCCGACGTCGGGTTGCATCGACATGACCACCAAAACGCGCAACAAAAATCAGCGCTGCCTAACTATGGCAAGTCGGTGCTAGGATTAATCAATAACAAGTCCCCCACCGGCAAACCCGGGGCCGGCGAAACCCTCAAGACAATTCAAATAGAGTCACACATTTATGAAAGAGGATCTCGAGCAGGCCGCGCTCGACTATCACGCGTTGCCGACCCCCGGAAAGATTCGCGTCGAGTCATCGAAACCATGCACCACCCAAGCGGAGCTCGCGCTCGCCTACACGCCCGGCGTCGCCGAACCCGTGCGCGCCATCACCCGCAACCCGGAGCTGGTTTATCGTTACACCAACAAGGGCAACCTGGTGGCTGTCATCACCGATGGTACCGCCGTGCTCGGTCTGGGTAAGGCCGGTCCGCTCGCGGCCAAACCCGTGATGGAGGGCAAAGCGATACTCTTCAAGAACTTCGCCGGCATCGACGTGTTCGACATCGAGATCAGCGCGCCGACGACGCAAGCGTTCATCGAAACCGTAGTAAACATCGCGCCGACGTTCGGCGGTATCAACCTCGAGGACATTCGCGCGCCGGAGTGTTTCGAAATCGAGAAGGCGTTGATCGAGCGGCTCGATATCCCGGTATTCCACGACGATCAGCATGGCACCGCCATCGTGATCGCCGCCGGTCTCATCAATGCGCTCGAGTTGCAACGCAAGCGGATCGAAGATATTTCGATCGTGTGCCTCGGCGCGGGCTCGGCGGGCATCGCGTCGATCAATTTACTCGTCGCACTCGGCGCCAAGCGCGAGCAGGTCGTATTGGTCGATACGAAGGGCGTGGTGGAGGACACACGCAACGATTTGACGTCGTTCAAGCGCCCGTTCGCGCGAAACACCGATCGCCGCACGCTGCTCGAAGCCATGCGTGGCGCGGACGTTTTCATCGGCGTCGCCGCGGCAAACTTGGTTACGCCCGAGATGTTGCGCGCGATGGCGGCGCGCCCGATCGTATTCGCGCTGGCGAACCCCGACCCCGAGATCATGCCCGAAACAGCACACGTGGCGCGGCAAGATTTAATCATGGCGACCGGGCGCACGGACTACCCGAATCAAATAAACAACGCCCTCGGCTTTCCCTATATCTTTCGCGGCGCGCTCGACGTACGTGCGCGCTGCATCAACCCGGCGATGTGCGCGGCCGCCGTGCGTGCGCTGGTGGAGCTCGCCCGGGCGCCGGTACCGATGGAAGTCCTGCACGCCTATCGCCTCGAGCGCCTGGCGTTCGGCCCGGAATACATCATTCCGAAACCGTTCGATCCGCGTCTGCTTCGGGCCATTTCATCCGCGGTCGCGCAAGCGGCGGTAACGAGCGGCGTCGCGCGCACCGGATATCCCGCGCACTACTCGCGCTACGGGACTTAAGCAAGGCGAACAACTAAGCGAGGTCTCGGCTCGCGGACTGCCCGAGGGGAACGGTCATTGGCAGCGCAGCCCCCGCGCCCCGTCCGACCGAGAGCGCCGCGAGAATCGCGAAACATTGCAGCACGGCAACCGCGACCAGAACGGACGCGAACCGGCCGGCGTCCATCAACGGTCCGAATAGAAGGACGGGCGAAAGCGCAAAGCCGACGTCGAGCCCGGAATAGACGAAGCCATACACCCGACCATACGCGCTCGCCCCGAAGCGGGCGGTCGCGGCGCGGCGCACCAGCATGTCGCGCGACGGGCCGGCCATGCCGGTACAAAATCCGAGTCCCGTCATCAATACCGTGACGCTCCACACCGGCGCGGCGCCGCTGGCAAGGCCGAGGGCGAAAATGCCGGCGCAGACGAGCACGACGGCGATGAGCCGATCGTGCGCCTCATTGCGCGAGACCAAGAAACCGCCGACCGCCATGCCCGCGGCGCCGCCGAGGAGCATTGCCGTCAGCGCGGACGCGGCGGCGGCGAGCGACATACCGTAGAGGTGGTGCAACGCGAGCGGTCCGAAGTTTTGCAATCCAGCCGCGGCCGCGGTGATCACGAGGAAGAACAAGAAACAAAGCCACACCGCGCTCGCGCCGAGGAACGCGAACGCCGATGGTTGTCCGTCGAGCGAAGCCGCGTGCGTCAACTCGCTATCAGGCTCCGGCGTAATGGCCCGACGTCGAAGCAGCAACGGCAAAAGCGCGGCGACCGACAAGCCCGCGGCGCAGAACGCCGCGGCGCGCCAGTTCACGGCGAGCGCGATGCCGGCCATGAACACCGGAGCGGCGGCGTAACCGAGATTCCCGGAAAGACCGTGCACCGAGAACGCGTGTCCGAGCCGCGGCCCCGACACGTTGCGATTGAGCAGCGTAAAATCGGCCGGATGGAAAACACTATTGCCCGCACCCGCGACGGCCGCCGCGAGGATGAGCGTGGCGTAGTTCGGCGCAAACCCGAGTATGACGCCGGCAGTACCGAGCAGCACGATTCCACCTAGTAGCGCCCGGCGCGCGCCGACGCGGTCGACGACGAATCCGGCGACGATCTGACCGACGCCGGAAACCGTAAAGAAAACCGCTGTCGTAACGCCTAGCTGCGTGAACGTCAGGTCGAACTCGCGCAGAAGCCACGGGAACAGCGCGGGCATCATCAGCTGAAAGAAGTGGGAAACACTGTGCGCGAATCCGATGAGCGCAATCACTTCGATCTCGCGCCGCCCGCGGGTTACTATCGCTGCCGTCATCGCTAGAAACTCTTTATGGACCGTTGAGCTATTATCGCATGCTCATGCGAGGTAAAAGCATAGACAAATCGCACACGCTGCGCGAGGCGATTCGTCGAGCCGCGACCAAGCTGAGAAAAGCCGGCGTGCACTGTGGCCACGGCACGCTCAATGCCGCCGACGAGGCCGCCTGGCTCGCGGGGAGCGCGGTCGGGGTCGCGCCATCCGAGCTCGAGCACCATCTCGGCGACGCGCTTAATCCCGATCAGCACGCGCGAATCGCCGCGCTCATCCGCCAGCGCATCGAAACGCGCAAACCCGCAGCGTATCTGCTTCAGGAGGCCTGGTTCGCGGGGCTCTTGTTCTACGTCGATGAGCGCGTCATCGTTCCCCGGTCGCTGACGGCCGAGTTCATTCGAGATCGTTTCGCGCCGTGGATCGAGCCCACGCGCGTGCGCCGGATCCTAGATCTTTGTACCGGCAGCGGCTGCATGGCGATCGCGGCGGCGGTCACATTTCCCGGCGCCCAGGTCGACGCGGCCGATATTTCCATG
>JBGPCS010000212.1:0-5243 GCA_041481875.1 Sulfurifustaceae bacterium | reverse complement strand
GCCACCGCCGGGGCGCTCCCAGCGGTCTTCGCGAAAGCGCGCCGCACCGTCCTCGCGCTCGAGTGTCGCGCAAATGCGATCCTGTAAATCGAGCAAATAGGCTTTGACGGAGTCGACCGCCGCGTTCGCCATGGCGTTATCCCTCGCGCACGGACGTGCCGGTCGCGGCGTCGCGGATCGACGTCGGCGCTTTCAGCGTGCCGACGCGTCCGGGCAGGACATAATCGATCTCCAGGCCGAAGCGGCGCACGACCTCACGATAGCTGCGTGCGGGTTGTTGGCCCGCACGATTGGCGCTGGTCGAGACGATTGCCATGGCAGCGACGCGGCACAGCTCAGCCGCCTGCGCATGCGCTGTCACGCGCGCGGCGATTCGGGAATGCTTGCCGACAATCCAGTGCGGCGATGAGCGGTTCGATTCAAGCAGCCACGTGTGCGGACCCGGCCACGTGGCGGCGACGCTGGCGGGAATTTCCGCCACGTACGGCGCTAATTGGTCCGGACTCCCGGCGAGGAGGATCAACCCCTTGTGACTCGGCCGATGTTTGACGCGCAGCAGGCGCGCGACCGCGCGTTCGTTCAGCGGATCGCAACCGAGGCCGAAGCAGTATTCGGTCGCATAGGCGATGAGCCCGCCCCGCCTCAGTACTTGCGCCGCGCGTTCGAGCGGAGCAGGCATCAGTGAGGACGCTTCCGCGGTCGCTCGTCCTCGCCAGACATCGAGAGCGATCGGGTCGGTTCGCCGGCGCGTCCCCCTCTCCCCATCCCTCTCCCGCTAGGGGAGAGGGAGAGTTTGTTCGCACAGCGTTTCATTGACCGAAGCGCTCCTGGATCGCCTTGTCCTTGGCGGCGACGTCGGCGGCGTTCACTTTACGTTCATCGAGTAGGCGCCGCGTGAGCGCGGGGTCGGAGAGGGCGATGATTTCCGCGGCGAGATACGCCGCGTTCTTAGCGCCGGATTTTCCGATCGCCACACAGGCGACCGGAATGCCACCCGGCATTTGCACGGTTGAGAGCAGGGCGTCCTGCCCCCTGAGCGGTCCGGACTCGAGCGGCACGCCGATGACCGGTTTCACCGTTAGCGCCGCCACCGCACCGGCGAGATGCGCCGCCATGCCGGCGGCGGCGATAAACACCGCGCATCCGCGCACGTCGGCCTCCTTCACATAGGACTGCATCGCGTCGGGGGTGCGATGCGCCGACAGTACGCGCACTTCGCGCCCTAGGCCGAGCTTATCGAGCGTCTCGATCGCGGTCTGCATCTGTTCCAGATCGGAGTCCGAGCCCATGATAATGGCAACGAAAGGTTTGGTCATGGCGAACAAAAACCGATGCAACCGCAGATAAACGCAGATAAACGCGGATTAAAACAAAACGAAAATCTTCCGTTGCTCTTATCCGCGTTCATCTGCGCTTATCTGCGGTTTTAATAATTAAAATCAAATCTTCTACCGCGCGATCGCGCGGTAGCCGATGTCACGCCGATAGTGCACGTTCGGCCAGCGGATCCGCTGCGCGATTTCATACGCGCGCGTTTGAGCGGCGTTCACTGTAGCGCCCAGCGCTGTGACGCACAACACGCGCCCACCGTTGGTGACGGTCCGGCCGTCGCGCTCGGCCGTGCCCGCGTGAAATACCTTGGCATCCGATGCCTCGGCCGGCAAACCAGTGATGACGTCGCCCTTCTCGTATTCGCCCGGATAACCGCCGGCGGCCATAACGACGCCGAGTGCGGTGCGCGCGTCCCAATCCAGTTTCGCTTTGTCCAACTTTCCTTCAAGCGCGAGCTCGATCAATTCGATGAAATCCGATTTCAGCCGCATCAGAATCGGTTGCGCCTCCGGGTCGCCGAAGCGGCAATTGAACTCGAGCACGTTCGGTGTGCCGTCGGGCGCAATCATGACACCGGCGTACAGAAAGCCGGTGTACGGATGACCCTCTTGCGCCATGCCACGCACGGTCGGTTCGATGACCTCGCGCATGATGCGAGCGTGCAGCGCCGGCGTAACGACCGGCGCCGGCGAATACGCGCCCATGCCGCCGGTGTTCGGGCCGGTGTCGCCGTCGTTCACGCGCTTGTGATCCTGCGAGCTTGCGAGCGGCAGGATGTGTCCACCGTCGACCACGGCGATGAAGCTCGTTTCCTCGCCGTGTAAAACGTCTTCGACGACCACACCGCCACCCGTGCCGGTGAAGTCGACAAAGATGCTGTCGATCGCGCGCTGCGTACTCGTGACACTGTCTGCGACGATGACACCCTTGCCAGCGGCAAGGCCGACGGCTTTTACAACCATCGGTCGATTGGCGCTTGCGACATATGTTTTCGCCTCGTCGCGATTCGTGAACGTGCGGTAGTTGGCCGTGGGAATGTTGTGACGCGCGAGGAAGTCCTTACAGAAGGCTTTCGACGCTTCGAGCTGCGCCGCCGCTTGTGTCGGGCCAAAGATGCGCTGACCCGCTGCGCGAAAGCGGTCAACGATGCCGAGCGAAAGCGGTGTCTCGGGGCCGACGATCGTCAGGTCGATACGTTGCGCCTGCGCGACTTGCAGCAACCTGTCGACATCTTCGGCGGCGACGGCAACGTTCTCGCACTTCGGCTCGCACGCAGTTCCCGCGTTACCCGGCGCGACGTAAACGCGTGTCGCGCGCGGCGATTGCGCGATCTTCCACGCCAACGCGTGCTCGCGCCCACCACCGCCGATGACGAGGATATTCATAAAGCAAATTTTTCCGCAGATGCACGCAGATAAGAAACATCGATGAACGCAGATACTTTCTTGGTTGGGTGTTTTAACTTCTTATCCATCGGCGTTTATTTGTGTTCTTACGAATTCGCGTTCATCTGCGGACTTCGTATTTTCTTAGTGCCTGAAGTGACGCACGCCGGTAAAAACCATCGCGATGCCGTGCTCGTTTGCCGCGTCGATCACCTCTTGATCCCGCATCGAGCCGCCTGGTTGAATGACCGCGGTGATCCCAACCGCGGCGGCCTGATCGAGCCCGTCGCGAAATGGAAAGAAGGCGTCGGATGCCATCACGCTCCCGCGTACGTCGAGCCCGGCGTCTTGTGCCTTCATCGCGGCGAGGCGCGCGCTGTAGACGCGGCTCATCTGCCCGGCGCCGACGCCGATGGTGCGCAAATTTCTGCAGTAGACGATAACGTTCGACTTCACGAATTTCACCACATGCCAGACGAACAAAAGATCGCGCCGCTCCGCGTCGCTCGGCGGCCGGCGCGTGACGGTCTTGATGTCGTTCGGCGCCGCGCTCGCGCGATCCGAGTCCTGAACCAGTAACCCGCCGGCGACTCGTCGCAAATCCCAGCCGAGCGCGCTCGGTTCGCCGCGGATGCCGCTTTCGAGCACGCGCACGTTCGTCTTCGTTTTCAGCACGGCAAGTGCCGCTGGGTCGATCGCGGGCGCGACGATCACCTCGACGAACTGGCGATCGAGGATAGCCTTCGCGCTTGCCGCGTCGAGCGGACGATTGAAGGCGATGATCCCGCCGTACGCGGAGGTCGAGTCGGTCGCGTACGCGCATTCGTACGCCTCGACAATCGAGGCGGCAACCGCGACGCCGCACGGATTCGCGTGTTTGACGATTACGCACGCCGGCGCGTCGAAGGATTCGACGCATTCGAGGGCGGCGTCGGCGTCGGCGATGTTGTTGAACGAGAGCCCTCTGCCTTGCAGTTGCCGTGCCGTCGCGATAGTTCCGCTCGGCGGTTGATGTTCGACGTAGAACGCGGCCCGCTGATGCGGGTTTTCGCCGTAACGCAGTCGTTCGGCGAGCGCAAATTGCAAATTCAAGGTGCGCGGAAAATCTTCGCGCGCGCCATCGGGGCTGAGCGCGCCGAGGTAGTTGGCGATCGCGCCGTCGTAGCGCGCCGTGTGCGCAAATGCTTTTGCCGCCAGTCGAAAACGAGTCGCCGCGGTCACGATGTTTTCATGCGCGTGCATCTCATCGAGCACCGTTATGTAGTCGGCGGAATCGACGACAACGGTGACGGCGGCGTGGTTCTTCGCCGCCGCGCGCAGCAGCGTCGGCCCGCCGATGTCGATTTGCTCGATCGCCGTCGCGAGATCGCAGTCCATCTGCGCGACGGTTAGCTCGAACGGATAGAGATTCACGACGACTAGATCGATCGGAGCGATGTCGTGCGCGCGCAGTGCTTCCATATGCGCCCTGATCTCGCGTCGCGCCAGCACCCCCCCATGTACGCGCGGATGCAGCGTCTTCACGCGTCCGTCGAGAATCTCCGGAAAGCCGGTGTAGTCGGACACGTCGGTAACGACGATGCCGGCGGCGCGAAGGAACTGCGCCGTGCCGCCGGTGGATAAGATTTCTATGTCCGCCGTCTTCAGCGCGCGCGCAAACTCAGCGAGGCCAGTTTTGTCGGAAACGCTGATTAGCGCGCGCTTGATCTCCGCCATATCGTACCGTTGCCGGGATCGGCGCAGCGGCGGCGACATGCCGCGCTTGCGTCGGTCAGTTGAGCTTGTATTGCTTGAGCTTCTTGCGCAAGGTGTTGCGGTTGATGCCGAGGAGCTCCGCCGCACGACACTGGTTACTCTTGACGTGGCGCATCACCGCTTCGAGCAACGGTCGCTCGACTTCGGAGATCACCATGTCGTACACGTCCGTCGTCTTCTCGCCGTTCAAATCGTGAAAGTATCGCTCGAGCGAATTTCTCACATGCGTGGACAGCAGCACTTTGCGCTCTCTCATGCCGCGAGCTCAGCGGGGGACGAGTGCCGATCGAAAAATTCACGGACCATGTCGAGTTGGTTTGCCACGGTGTCCACTTGATTGACGCGATGGCGAAATAGGGCGCCGCCGGCAAGTCCCTTGCTGTACCAAGAGATGTGCTTGCGCGCTACGCGCACGCCGGTGTGCTCGCCGTAGAACGCATAGAGATTGACGAGATGGTCGAGTAGCGTATCGCGCACCTCGGTCGCCGGTGGCGGGGGTAGTCGCGAGCCGGTTGCTAAAAAATGCGCTATTTCCCTAAAAATCCAGGGATTTCCTTGCGCGGCCCGTCCGATCATGACGCCGTCAGCGCCCGTCTGGCGCAGGACCTCGGCGGCTTTTTCCGGCGTGGCGATATCGCCGTTCGCGATCACCGGAATCTTCACCGTCTGCTTGATCTCGGCGATCGTGCGGTATTCGGCTTCTCCTTGGAACAGGTCCGCACGCGTGCGTCCATGGACGGCGAGCGCTTGTATTCCGCTGTCCTCGGCGAT
>JBGPCS010000211.1:0-5245 GCA_041481875.1 Sulfurifustaceae bacterium | reverse complement strand
TTCATTCTCGTCGTCGCCATTGTGGTGAACGTCGTTGTCAATCTCCGGTTTCGTGACTGGTCGGATCGGTTCCCGTTTCTCGGCGCCTCCGTTTGGCTGGCGCTGCTCGCGACGACGCCGCTGCGTCGGCCCCATTGGAGCGTGTTGCCGGACGCGTTTAAGGGCAGCGTTTTTCTCCTGGCGCTGGTCACGTGTGCGTCGATGATGCCGGTCGAGGAGTTGCCCGGCGCTGCTTGGCAAACCGCGTTGGGTCTCGGCTTTGTCTCGGCCGTATTCGACAACATTCCGCTCACCGCGCTCGCGCTCAAGCAAGGCGGCTACGATTGGGGATTCCTCGCCTACGCCGTCGGTTTCGGCGGTTCCATGATCTGGTTCGGCTCGAGCGCGGGCGTCGCTTTGTCGAACCTGTTCCCGCAGGCGCGATCGGTGGGCGCCTGGCTGCGGGGTGGTTGGCACGTGATCGCCGCTTACGTCGTCGGATTCTTTTTCATGTTGTTCATACTGGGATGGCATCCGGATAGACCCCGTAGTCCATTGTCGGAAGGTACGACAGTCGTGCCGCAAGCGGCCGCTCAAACAGTCGCCGCCGACACGACGTGGCGATGACAGAGCGCCTGTTCGTGGCACTCTGGCCGGACGACGGCGTTCGCGCGCAACTCACGCAAGTGTGCTCGCGCTTTGCGCTCGAAGGTGGTCGTGTTATTGCCTCGCTCAATCTGCACGTCACCCTCGTCTTTCTCGGGAACGCGGATGCCGAACGCCGCGGCTGCATCGAGCAAGCACTGGGATCGGTAGCGGCGGGCGCGTTTGATATCGCGTTCACGCACGCCGAGTGGCGCCGCAGGACGGGTATCGTCTGGTTGGCGATGGACGAGGCTCCAGCGCCGTTGCTTGCGCTCGTCGCCGATCTTCGAACCGCGCTTGCCGCGTGTGGACACGCACCCGAGTCGCGGCCGTATCGCCTGCACTTGACGCTCGCGCGCGACGTCGCGCGTGCCCCACATCGGGAGGCGATAGCCCCGATTCGCTGGCGGGCGGATACGATGGCTCTCGTGTCGTCGCGCCTCACGGCGATGGGCTCGGAGTATTCGGTGGTGACGAGATGGCCGCTAGCGTAGTCAGGTCCAGCAGAATGTCGAAAGAGGTCTCCGGTGCGCGTTCTTGGCGGTCACGGCCGACGCGCCAGCTCCATCATTGGAGGGAGATCGGAAGATAGTCGACTGCGTTGATGCCGAAGCTGCCGGCGGGTAACACGTTGCGGATGAGCACGGCACTCGCACCGTGCGTTTCTTCGTTGACGAGGTCGATGACGCGCGCTGACGGATACGGCTTTTTGTTGACGTCGAGTACCAGCGCGACGCGTGGCCGCAAGCGGCGCAAGCGGTTCACCGACACGACCACACCGATACTACCTGTGTTCATTTCCACCACGCTGCCGATCGGATAGATCCCCATGCACTGAATAAATTGCTCCACCAGCGTTTCATGAAAATCCTTGCGACGCCATTCGTACATTTTTCGGAGCGCGTCGTGCGCCGACATTCCTTGATGGTACGAACGATCGCTGGTGATGGCGTCGTAACTGTCGACGATCGCGCCGATCTGTCCGAAGAGGCTGATCTGTTTGCCCTTGAGACCTACGGAATAACCGCTCCCGTCGAAACGCTCGTGGTGCGAACGCGCGACCTCGATAGCGGCCGCCGGGATTCCCGGCGCGCGGCTCAGAATTTCGACGCCGCGGGGTACATGGCTCTTCATCAGCTCGAATTCCTCCGCCGTCAGGCGGCCGGGTTTGTTCAGTAATTCGCCCGGAACTTTCATCTTGCCGACGTCGTGCAGCAGCGCCCCCATGCCGAGGATGTTCAGATCGTCTTCGGAGAATTCCAGATGCCGGCCGAAGGCGAGAGCGAGCACGCATACGCGCAAGCTGTGCTGTGCGGTGTACTCGTCCTTGTTCTTCAGGTGATTGAACCAGACGAGCGCGTCTGGATTGCGCAATACGCTTTGCACCATGCCGCCGACCGATTGCTTGGCGGTTTGCGAATCGAGACTGCGGCCCAAGCGTGCGTCCTCGAGCATGGTATCGACGAGAATCTTGGTTTTGCCGATCAGTTCACGAGCTTGCGGCAGCTCGTTCTCGACGGGCAACCGGTCCGGATAGCGGGGCGGCTTGATCTCCGCGGTGTCGGAGAACTTGTCCAATATTTCGAAGCCGAGGCGCTTAGCGGCGAATTCGGTTGGATCGGGGGCGCCCACCGTGGCCGGTCGACGCGGCCGAACCCTGCCGTTTTCGGTTTCAACCTCAGTTTCGATGTATACGTACTTACAGAGGCTCAGGAGCTCGGCGAGTTCCTCGTTGGTTCGGATCTCGAAACCCTGGAATAGAAAGCGGCTTTCGATCCATGGCCGATCGAGTTCGCTGACGTACATCCCCGGCCGGAGATTCTGTACGCCGATCTTCTTTTTCACACCACAAAAAATGCAAGAGTTGTGCCCGTGAGCCGCCAAGGCGCTGAAGAGCGGTCTGGCAGGTGTTGAAAAGCTTGTTTTCAACAGCCTGCGGCGCGATCGTTGGATCGACCGCCATTTTTCAAGCACGTCTTTGCTCAAGAAATGGAGCGGATGCGTCGCGCCGCGCCAGTTGAGAAAGCCCGGGGAAGGTCTATTCAGCATTCTGCCTGGGTCCAGCGACATGTTCATGCGGTGAAGCCCTTATCGCCGTCTAGGCCCTCCAAGTTGGGCTGATATGCGGATTCCAGCCGAATCGTCTTGCGGGCCCGTAGATACTCGGCCACGACCTCCCAAATCGGCCGGTGGGTTCCCGACGGGGGCTGGACGCTCGCCCAGTGCGCCACTTTGTATCGTTTGCCCAGAGCGAGCGGTTTGCCTCGCACCGTGACCTCGCCGATCCGCTTTCCGTGCGTTTGCGCCAGATCGAGCGTATAGGCGAGCCCGCCGACGCGCACCATGTCGCCGCCCTGTTGATAGTAAGGATCGGCGTGGAAAAGATTATCGGCGACGTCTTCGAGGATCGCCAGGATCTCCTCGCCGGAGAAGTCGCTCACCAACGCTCCCGCATACGTGATCGCGGTTTGGTCCATTAAACGTTCGAGTGTAATCGTATCCCCCGGCAACAATACCGTCCCCCAGCGAAAGCCGGGGGAGAGCGCGACCTCCGCGTCGAGGACGTCGAGCATCGCGTCGATGATGAGCTGATCGAACGTACCGCCGAAGTTTCCGCGGCGGTAAAGCAGGCTTTCGGTAACCGCGAGCGGCGTTTCGAGCTTGGTTCGGTATGGCGCCCGCACATTTTCGATGTGAGCGGCCATGACCGGATCAGGCGGGAGCAGGTTAGCGAATATCGGCAACAGCCGGTAACGGTAATCGACAATCCGCCCGGAACGAACTTGCAAATCGAGCAATGAAAGAAACTTGCCATGCGACCCGGAGTTAATCACAAGTGTTCTGCCGCCGCTGTTCGCGACCAGCACCGGCGCCGGCACCGCATCGTGCGTGTGGCCGCCGAGGATGGCATCGACGCCGCGCACCCGCGAGGCGAGCTTGAGATCGACGTCCATCCCGTTGTGCGACAGCACGATCACGACTTGCGCGCCTTTCGCGCGTACCTCGTCCACCATCTCTTGCAGATGTTCTTCGTTGATGCCGAACGACCAGTCGGGAATGAGATAACGCGGGTTGGCGATCGGCGTGTACGGAAACGCCTGCCCGATCACCGCGACCGGAACCCGATTGATCTCGCGCAGCGCGTACGGCTTGAAGATCAAATCGCCCCACGTCGCGTCGTTGACGTTCTGCGCGAGGAATTCGATGCGGTCTTTGTAGTCGCGCGCGATGACTTCCGCGACTCGTTTCGCGCCGTAGGTGAATTCCCAGTGGCCGGTCGTCATCTCGACGCCGAGGAGCTTCTGCGCGTCGATCATGTCCTGCCCCTGTGTCCACAGCGACGTCGCCGAACCTTGCCACGTATCGCCGCCGTCGAGCAGCAACGTGCGGCCGGGCCGTTCCCCCCGCAGCCGCTTCACCAACGTGGCGAGATGCGCAAAGCCGCCGACTTTGCCGTAGCGCCGCGCCGCCTCTTCGAAATCGAGATGCGTCAGCGCGTACGCGTCTAGCGTGCCGCGCGCGATCCCATACTCGCGCAGGAGCGCTTCGCCGACGACATGCGGCGGCTTGCCGCGCGCGCTGCCCGCGCCGAGATTGATCGACGGCTCGCGAAAATAGATCGGCAACAGTTGCGCATGACAGTCGGTCATATGGAGGAGCGTCACATTCCCAAACGGCTCGATGTCGTACAGATCACGCGCGCCGTTCGGTCGGATTCCATGTCGGCAACCGGCGAGGCTTGCGGCGCCGACGGCGAGCATCTGCAAGAAATCGCGGCGGGAGAGGCTCATCTATTACTCACTGCATAGGAAAGCAGTGATGCGTGCGGCGTATGAGTCGATCCAATGGTGAGCCAATAGCTCGCCCCGTAGCGCGTCCTTAGTCGAAAGCGAATATTGCGCACGAGCGGCGGGCCGCCGCCGAAAGAACCTGTGGCACGGTGCATCCAGCCCGCCCGCTCGACCTAAGGTTAGACATTTGTCTTGTGCCTGTGCGTTTCGGCATCACGAATCACTTTGGCTTCGCGTAGCAGTAGCCCAAGAACGCTATACGAAAGGTAGTCCTTTTGCCGCCCACGATAGTCGCTACGAAGTCCGAGTAGGCTAGCTACATCTGAGTTGGTGACTCCGTCGGGATTGGCCTTCGCCAACTCGAGTATTGCGGTCTTCAGTAGTTGAAGCCCAAGTTGGGCGCGCTCCACGCTGCCTTGCGGAACTACGAGGTTTTTGAGCTTCTTGCTGCCGAGGCCAGACGGAACCACGGCATTAGCGAGTAAGCCATCAGTCTCGACGGTTCCAAACGCGCTAATGAGTTCCGCTTCGAGGCGTAGCGCCTGGATTTCTGTGAGGTCCTCAACCAGAATGTCCACCAGCGGCTTCGCTCCCGACGCCAAGATGTCTTTGATCTTGGCGTACTTGCGCGTGGCGTCGGGCGTCACCAAGTGATCGTACGCACGACTTCCCGTGCCTTTGCCGATATAAAACGGCAACGCTGGCGAGGACCTAGGATCCTTCAGCGCGTAAACGTAGAAAAAGTTTGTCGCCACCGGGAACCAATGTCTAAACGTTCATGGTGAGCGGCGCGCGCCGTTTTTGCGCGCGTCCCTCGACCGTGGGGTTAG
>JBGPCS010000210.1:0-5253 GCA_041481875.1 Sulfurifustaceae bacterium | reverse complement strand
GAGCAACGAGCGCGGCGCTCACGCGTGACCCTCGACGATCGTGCGCGCGAGACACAAGTCATCCCACGCACGGCGTTTATCGGTCGGCGTACGCAAGAGATACGCCGGGTGATACGTGACAATGAGCGGCGTGTTTCGATAAGACAACCGCTGCCCGCGCAGCCGCGACAACGGTGCTTCGGTCTTGAGCAGGCTGTGTGCCGCGTGCCGGCCGAGCGCGACGATCAGGCGCGGTTGAATGAGCTCGATCTGCCGCGCCAGAAACGGCTCACAGCATTCGACTTCGTTCGGCTGCGGGTCGCGATTGCCGGGAGGACGACATTTCAAAACATTCGCGATATACACTTGCTCGCGCTTCAACCCGATCGCCTCGATCATCGCGTTAAGCAATTGTCCGGCACGGCCGACGAAGGGTTCGCCGAGGCGATCTTCGTCCGCGCCCGGCGCTTCTCCGACGAAGAGCCACTGCGCCGAGCGGTTGCCGACGCCGAACACGGTTTGTTTGCAGCCCGCGCGCAACCCGCAGCGGGTACAAGCGGCCACCGTCCGCTGAAGCGGGTCCCAATCCATCGTGTCCACATCAGCGGTCGTTCCCGGCGGCCTCGCCGATACTTCCGCGGTGTCGAACGAGGAGATCTCGGTCGATCGCGCACGTAGCGCGCCCTTGACCTCGAGCTTCGGGCGCAACTCCCAAAGCGTCACGCCAAGCGTGTGGAGGTATGCGCGTCTGAGGGTTTCGGTTTGTCCCATAACGATTACAATATCAGGTCATTCGAGTTTACCAAGGGCCGGGGTTTCCGAACCATCGCCCGGGAATTTCGCGGAATTGGGGCCTGCTGGAAACCCGCGTAGACCCACCGTTGCGATATGCGACAGGGCCACTATGATTGGTAAAAACCTGTCAGAGAGAGGTCGATCATGAGTGCACGATTCAAGAGTTTCCTATTTGGATTGGTTGTCGGGGCAGTCGTTGCCTTTCTTCTGGGAATGAATTTCGGCAGAGGCGCGCCGCTCATTAGCAACCCGTTCGCCAAACGCGATCTCTCGGCCACGATCAAGGATGAGGCCGGACGGCTTGCCGAAGGCGCCCGCGAGAAGCTCCACGAAGCCACCAAACCGGAAACGCCGAAGAAGTAAAACCGGCAGGCGGTGGTGAGCCGCCTACCGGAACAACAAACACCGCGTCGCTCAAACCGGTTGTTCCACCTGCGGGTGGGTACGCGCCGCCGGGACAACCAGCTTGTTCAGCGCGTTCAAATACGCTTTTGCGGATGCGATCACAATGTCCGTGTCCGCGCCGTGACCGTTCACGATCCGCCCGCCTTTCTCCAATCGCACCGTTACCTCGCCCTGTGAGTCCGTGCCGCTCGTAATATTGTTCACCGAATAAAGCAGCAGTTGCGAGCCGCTCTGCACGATGCTGTCGATCGCTTTGAACGACGCATCGACCGGCCCGCCGCCGGAGGCACTCGCTTCATGATTGGCGCCATCGACTCCCACGGTCACCTCCGCCAAGGGAGTCGTTCCCGTTTGCGAACACACCTTCAGCGCGACTAAGCGGAAATGCTCGTTCGAGTGCTCGAGCCCTTCTTCGGTAACGAGCGCCTGCAAATCCTCGTCGAAGATATCGTGTTTCTTGTCGGCAAGTTCTTTGAAACGATCGAAGGCGGAATTGAATTCGAAGTTCGACTTGAATTCGATGCCGAGCTCCTTTAACCGCTGGCGAAACGCGTTACGCCCGGAATGCTTGCCAAGCACGATGCGATTGGCGCTCCAGCCGACGTCCTCGGCCCGCATGATCTCGTACGTTTCGCGCATCTTGATGACGCCGTCTTGATGGATGCCCGATTCGTGCGCGAACGCATTGGCGCCGACGATCGCCTTGTTCGGTTGCACCGGAAACCCGGTAATGCTCGACACCAACCGCGACGCCGGAACGATATTGGAGGTGTCGAGGCGCGTGTCGCACGGGAACACGTCGCGGCGCGTGCGGACCGCCATGACGATTTCCTCGAGCGAAGCGTTGCCCGCGCGCTCGCCGAGGCCGTTGATCGTACATTCGACCTGCCGCGCGCCGTTCAACACGGCGGAAAGAGAATTCGCGACGGCAAGACCAAGGTCGTTATGACAGTGAACGGAAAAGACCGCCTGGTCGGCGTTCGGTACGCGCTCGCGTAAAGTCTTTATCAGCGCGCCGAACTGATGCGGCATGGTGTAGCCGACGGTGTCGGGAATATTGACGGTCCGCGCTCCCGCCGCAATGACGGCTTCGAGCACGCGGCAAAGAAAATCGATCTCGGAACGGCCCGCGTCTTCCGGCGAGAACTCGACGTCGTCCGTGTGTTTGCGCGCGCGCTTCACCGCCCAGATCGCACGCTCCAGGACCTCGTCGGGCGTCAGGCGAAGTTTGTTCTGCATGTGAATCGGCGACGTCGCGATGAAAGTGTGGATGCGGCCGCGCTTCGCCGGCTTGATCGCCTCCGCGGCCCGGTCGATATCGGCCTCGGTGGTGCGCGCTAGGCCACAGACGATGCTGTCGGTCACCGCGCGCGCCACGGCTTGCACCGACTCGAAATCGCCGTTGCTGGCGACGGGGAATCCGGCCTCGATCACATCCACGCGCATGCGCTCGAGCACCTTGGCGATGCGGACTTTTTCATCGCGTGTCATCGACGCGCCCGGGCTTTGCTCGCCGTCACGCAACGTCGTGTCGAAAATAATAAGATGATCTTTCATGGCTCCGCTCTCTACTTAAACGGTTACGCACAACCTTCGATGAAGGCTATGCAGGTTTCGGTTTGGGTCGGTTGCGTATTGTTTCCTCGCCAGGAATAGATGGTTGCGCCTAGGGGCGCAGCAGCAGAAGCAGGAGGGACGCGGCACCGCGCTCGGCCGGGAAGCCGATCGGGGAATAGGTATCAGTAGTGTCGCGACGCATATAAGAACTATAAATCAACTTTCCGCGAAATTGAACCCCAACCGGGATGAATCTACGCGCCGGTCGATTTGTCGGCCGGACGCTCGCCCGAGCGCCGCAGGAACCGCAGCACAACCAGGAGCGGGCCGGAAATGGCGTACGCCGAGAAGATAGCGAACAACACTTGCGGCGGATCGAGAAACACCAAGACGAACACCAACGGCACCGCCAGGATCGTCATGAACGGCACCCGGCCGCGCATGTCGAGGTCCTTGAAGCTGCGGTAACGGATGTTGCTCACCATCAACACGCCCGCCGCTACGGTGACGAGCAGCGCGAATATGCTGATGTCGCGGCCCGGAATCCCGGTCGCGTACAACACCCAGACGAAGCCGGCGACCAGCCCCGCGCCGGAGGGGCTCGGCAGTCCGCGGAAGTAGCGCTTGTCGTTGAGCGCCAGTCCGGCCTGCGTGTTGAAGCGAGCGAGGCGCAACCCGGCGCCCGCCACGTACATGAAAGCCGCGAGCCAGCCGAGCTTGCCCATTCCGGCCAACGCCCATTCGTAAATCACCAGCGCCGGCGCGAGCCCGAACGACACCATGTCGACCAGACTGTCGTAGTGGAAACCGAACTCACTCTCCGTATGCGTGAGACGCGCGACGCGGCCATCGAGCGCGTCGAGCAACATGGCGATGTAAATCGCCAACGGTGCTTGATCGAAGTTGCCGTTCATGGCTTGGACGATGGCGTAGAAACCGGCGAACAGACTCGCCGTCGTGAAAAGGCTCGGCAGAACGTAAACGCCCTTCGGCCGCCGCCGTTCGATTGGCGGCGCGGTTGGGTCGATCTCCACCTGTGGCCGGTGACGCTTCATCACAGTGATCTCCATGCAATCGTGCGAGCGAGAGAGAAACACCGCTCGGTACTTCCGTTGCCGCCATCGCTATCCCGGAAATTCGGCGATGACGTCGGATCCCCCTTTGACTCGATCGCCCAGCGCCACACGGGGGCGCACATCCGGCGGCAGGTACACGTCAACGCGCGAGCCGAACCGAATGAACCCGAAGCGGCTCCCCCGCTCCACGCGCTCATCGGGATGCGCGTAACAGAGTATACGCCGCGCAATGAGACCGGCAACCTGAACCACGACGACGTCCTTGCCGTCATCCATCCGGATCCAAAGGGCATTGCGTTCATTGGCTTCGGAGGATTTATCGAGGACCGCATTGAGGAATTTACCCTTGTGATACCACGCTTGCATCACCCGCCCCGACACCGGAATGCGGTTGGAGTGCACGTCGAAGACGTTCATAAAGATACTGATCCGTTTGCACCGGCGCTTCAGGTAGGGGTCTTCCATCTCCGAGAGCGCCACGATTCGGCCGTCGGCTGGGCAAACGACCGCTTTCGGGTCCGCGGGAATCGAACGAGCGGGATCGCGAAAAAAATTGAGCACGAATAGCAGCGCGATCCAGAATGGAATCGCGGCGAGTGCCCCGGCGTAGAAATGCGCCGCTACCGCCAGCCCACCGGCGATGGCAATGTGCGACCAGCCTTCTCGTGCGAGAAGCGGATGACGGACGTCGGCCATACTATGTCGTGACCGCAGATGAACGCAGATGCTTATGCTCGATAAACGCGGACAAAACTCATTTCCAATCTGCGTTTATCTGCGTTTTCCCCGATCTAGTTTTTAGTCTTATCGACCACACGATTGGCCTTGATCCACGGCATCATATCGCGCAGGCGCGCGCCGACCTCCTCGATCGGGTGCTTCGCGCCTTGCGCGCGCATCGCGAGGAAGCGCTTGGCGCCATCCTCGTTCTCGGCCATCCATTCGCGCGCGAACTGACCGCTTTGGATTTCTTTCAAGATTTTCTTCATCTCGGCCTTGGTCTGCTCGTTCACTATCCGCGGCCCGCGGGTGTAGTCACCGTACTCGGCGGTGTTTGAGATCGAGTAACGCATGTTGGCGATGCCGCCTTCGTACATGAGATCGACGATCAGTTTCAGCTCGTGCAAACATTCGAAGTACGCCATCTCCGGCGGATAACCGGCTTCGATCAGCGTTTCGTACGCCGCCTGCACGAGGAAGCTCGTGCCGCCGCACAGCACGACTTGCTCGCCGAAAAGATCGGTTTCGGTTTCGTCTTTGAACGTGGTCTCGATGATGCCGGCGCGCCCGCCGCCGATGGCCGACGCGTACGACAACGCCAACGCGCGCGCCTTGCCGGACGCGTCCTGCTTCAGCGCGATGAGACACGGCACGCCGCCGCCTTGTGTAAACGTCGTGCGCACCAAGTGTCCCGGACCTTTCGGCGCGACCATGAACACGT
>JBGPCS010000209.1:0-5304 GCA_041481875.1 Sulfurifustaceae bacterium | reverse complement strand
CGACCATGATGATGTCTGGGTCCTGGCGTAGAAAAGCTCGCAGCGAGTTTGCGAACGTCAGCCCCGCTTTTTCGTTGATGTTGACCTGATTGACGCCGCTCACGTTGATTTCGACGGGATCTTCCGCCGTCGAAATGTTGGTACCCGGGACGTTTAGTATGTTGAGCGCGGTATAGAGTGTTACGGTTTTGCCGCTACCCGTTGGGCCGGTAACGAGCACCATGCCGTACGGGCGGTGGATCGCGTCTAGGAACAATTGTTTCTGGTCGTCCTCGAAACCGAGTTTTGCGGCGCCGAGGGTTGCCGACATGGGATCGAGGATACGCATCACGACCTTCTCGCCCCAAATCGTCGGCAGCGTGCTCACGCGAAAGTCGATTGCGCGGTTCTTCGAGATGCGCATCTTCATGCGGCCGTCTTGTGGCACGCGCCGCTCCGCGATGTCGAGGCGGGACAGAATCTTGATGCGCGCACTGATGCGGTTGGCCAGCGCCAGCGGAGGGTTCGCGACTTCGTTCAATATACCGTCTTGTCGATAGCGCACACGGTACGCCTTTTCATACGGTTCGATATGAATGTCCGAAGCGCCACGGTTGATCGCGTCAATCAGTATTTTATTGACGAACCTAACGATCGGCGTATCGTTTATGCCTTCCTCGCCGGTCCCGCTGCCCCCTTCTTTTTCTTCCTGCCCGGCAACGATCTCGAGGTTCTCGAGACTGTCGTCGGACGCCATATCCATCAGGGTTGTATCGGCCGCCTCCAAACATTTGTCGATCGCGCTCGCGAGCTTATCCTCTTCGACGAGGATCGCTTCGATGCCCATGCCGGTGTGGAACTTGACTTCATCGAGCGCGGGTAGATTGGTCGGATCGGCAATGGCCACGTAAAGACGCGTGCCGCGTTTGTGCAGCGGGAGTACGTGATGGCGTCGCAGGATTTTCTCGTCGACTAGCTTGACCGGCGCGGTTTCAAGATCCAGCGAGTTGATATCGAACAGCGGTACGCCGAACTCCTCCGCCGCCACGCGCGCGATGACATTCGCCTCGAGTTTCTTGCTCTCGACTAGGCGGGCGACAAAGGGGACTTTGTTGGCTTGCGCCTCGGACTGAATGCGTTCCGCGTCAGCCGGCGTCAATAAGTTTTCGCGCACCAGCCGTACGGCCAACCCGCTTAGATTGGTGGTCGGATTTACAGTCGCCATCGGTCTTGTTGGTTACCGCCGGAACGGTCCGTACTTAAAGAGAATATTAGTGCACGTGCGCAACTTGCGCCAAACGAGCCCGCCCGCGTGGGAACGTGAAATACCTCCGCGGCCTTCGCGCGCTTCGCTCCTCGAACAATCAGGTTGATGAACGGCGTCGCAATTCATAGGATAGTCGGCCCGTAGTCGACGATGTTTGCCTGCAAAAAGTTTTCTTTGTTCGTTGGCGGGTTTAAGATACGCGCACTTAGAATTATTCTAATAATAGCAGACGCTGTACAGGAGCAACCCTAACTATTACTAGCAGGAGTATTGAGATGAAGCAGCTAAAAGGCAGCAAGACCGAGGGAAACCTGAAAGCCGCTTTCGCCGGCGAATCCCAGGCGAATCGGCGCTATCTCTACTTTGCCGCCAAGGCCGACGTCGAAGGTTACAATGACGTCTCCGCGGTATTCCGCTCAACCGCTGAAGGCGAAACCGGCCATGCCCACGGACACCTGGAGTATTTGGAAGTATGCGGTGATCCGGCAACGGGTCTGCCGATTGGATCGACGTCCAATAACTTGAAGGCCGCCATCGCCGGAGAGACGCACGAATATACGGACATGTACCCGGGGATGGCAAAGGCCGCGCGCGATGAGGGATTCACCGAGGTTGCCGACTGGTTCGAAACCCTGGCGAAGGCGGAGCGCTCGCACGCGAATCGCTTTCAAAAGGCGCTAGACACCTTAGGTAAGTAACCGACCAATCGTCGCCCCGCCGGTATCGGCGGGGCGCTGCGGAGTGCCATGCCCGAATCCCCCGATGTCACCAAGCGCGAGGGCAGTCTCGGTGCGCCTACGCGTCACCCGATCGATTGGCAGAGCCCGCAGTTTTACGAAGAGGCGGCGCTTTTCACCGAGCTCGAGCGGATTTACGACATTTGTCATGGATGTCGACGTTGCTTCAGTTTGTGCAACGCCTTCCCGACGCTGTTCGATCTCATCGACAACTCCGAATCGATGGAGGTCAGCGGTGTAGCGAAACGGGATTATTGGAAGGTCGTGGATCACTGCTACCTGTGCGACATGTGTTACATGACCAAGTGTCCCTACGTACCTCCGCATCCCTGGAACGTCGATTTTCCTCATCTGATGCTTCGCGCCAAGGCGGTTAAGTTCAAGCAAGCCGGTGCGCGTGTGCGCGATCGTTTATTGACGAGCACCGATACGGTCGGGCGCCTTGCCGGCATTCCCGTCGTCGCACAGATCGTCAACGCCGCGAATCGGAGCGCGCCGGTTCGACGGGTGTTGGACAAAGTCGCCGGCGTTCATCCGGATGCGGTGCTGCCGCATTTTTACTCCGATACGCTGAGAAAGCGAGCGAAACGCCGGGCGGCACCGAAGGAGATCGTTCCCCAACCTACGGCGAGCACGCACGGGCGTATCGCGCTCTTCGCTACTTGCTACGCGAATCGCAACGCGCCGCAGCTTGGTGAGGATCTCATCGCGGTGTTCGAGCACAATGGCATTGCCGTGCGCCTCGCCGAATACGAGCGTTGCTGCGGCATGCCGAAACTCGAGCTCGGCGATCTTGACGCGGTCGCGCGCCTGAAAGCGGAAAATATTCCGGTGCTCGCGCGCCTTGTCCGCGAAGGTTGGGATCTGGTCGCGCCGGTGCCCTCGTGCGTGCTGATGTTCAAACAGGAGCTGCCGCTGATGTTCCCGAACGATCGAGATGTGCGCAGCGTAAGCGACGCGATGTACGATCCGTTCGAGTACTTGATGTTTCGGCATGCGGAAGGAGAACTGCGCCTCGACTTCAAGCAACCGCTCGGTAAGGTCGCCTACCACGTGGCGTGTCATTTGCGGGTGCAGAACATCGGACTTAAGACGCGCGATTTACTGTCGCTGGTGCCGGGCACCGAAGTCGAGCCGATCGAACGGTGTTCAGGGCACGACGGTACGTATGCCGTGAAGAGCGAATCTCACGACGCGTCGATGAAGATTTGCCGCCCGGTGGTAGCGCGCGTGCAGTCGGCCGATGCGGTTCACTACGCGAGCGATTGTCCGATGGCGGGCCACCAGATTGAAAACGGGCTGCGCGACGGCCGCGAACCCGAGCACCCGCTGGCGCTGCTGCGCAAGGCATATGGAATCTAAGCTCAAGCCCGCGGACCTCTACCCGCTCGAAGAGTACGCCCGCGTGCGCCCGCAGTTCCGCGAGCAAGTGATTGCGCACAAGAAGAATCGTCAGCTCGCGATCGGACCCAACGCGACATTGAGCTTCGAGGACCGTTTGACGATGCAGTATCAGATCCAGGAGATGCTGCGGGTCGAGCGGATCTTTGAGCCACAGGGAATCGCCGATGAGCTGGCGGCCTACAATCCGCTCATTCCCGACGGGACGAATTGGAAAGCCACTTTGCTTCTGGAATATCCGGACGCGGCGGAGCGCCAGGAGGCGTTGGCGCGGCTGCGCGACGTCGAATCGCGAGTGTGGGCCCGCGTGGCCGGGCACGATCCGATCTGGGCGATCGCCGATGAGGACCTCGAACGCAGCAACGAGACCAAGACGTCATCGGTGCACTTTCTGCGTTTCGAGCTGACACGCTCGATGATCGATGCGATCAAGCGTGGTGCCGACGTGGCCATCGGTATCGACCACGACGGCTACCGTCACCGCGTCGATCCCGTCCCGCGCGCGGCGCGCGACTCCCTTGCGCAGGATCTTCTCATCCGGTAACGCTCGACCGTGCCAATCCGTTTGACGCGGCGTTCGCTCGAATGCGTTGCGTCCCTACGGTATACTGCGCCGCCAATGTCGGGCGGTACGATAAGTATTTCGGAACGCGGTTGCAGCCGCTGCGACTCGCTCGTCCCTTTCGTTCGGCGCCTGGCGCGCGCCCACGCGCACCCGGCACCGGCATGAGCACGGTTTACGATTCTTCTTCCATCGAAGTTCTCACCGGCCTCGAGCCGGTGCGGCGCCGGCCGGGCATGTACACCCAGACCGAGCGTCCGAATCACCTCGCGCAAGAAGTTGTCGACAATAGCGTCGATGAGGCCATCGCCGGGTTCGCCAAAAATATCGATGTCGTCCTTCACACTGACGGCTCGCTCTCGGTGGCGGACGACGGCCGTGGTATGCCGGTCGACAAGCATAAGGGCGAGAAAGTGTCCGGTGTGGAGGTGATCCTTACGCGTCTGCACGCGGGCGGAAAATTTTCCAACAAGAATTATACCTATTCCGGCGGCCTGCACGGCGTCGGCGTGTCGGTCGTCAACGCGCTGTCGAAGAAGCTCGACGTACGCGTGCGTCGCGACGGCAAGGAATACCGCATGGCGTTCGCCGACGGCCGCAAGACCTCCGAGTTGCGCGCCGCCGGCAGCGTCGGGAAGAACGATACCGGAACCACGGTTCGGTTCTGGGCCGATCCGAAGTTCTTCGACACCGTCAAGTTCAGCGTCCCCCCGTTGAAACATCTGCTGCGCGCGAAGGCCGTGCTTTGTCCCGGGCTGCGTGTCACGTTCGAGAACGAGTCGGATAAAAAGGACAACGACGAATGGCGGTATAAGGACGGCCTCGAGGAATATCTGCTGGGCGAGATCGGCAACGCGGAAATTATTCCGGCGGAGCCGTTCTGTGGGCAATTCAAAGGCGGCAATGAAGAAGTCGACTGGGCCGCGGCGTGGCTGCCGGACGACGACGAACCGGTGCGCGAGAGCTACGTTAACTTGATCCCGACGGTCCAAGACGGCACCCACGTGAACGGCTTTCGCACCGGCCTCACCGAAGCGTTGCGCGAGTTTTGCGAGTTCCGCAATCTGTTACCGCGCGGCGTGAAGCTCGCGCCGGAAGACGTATGGAGCAAAGCGTGCTACGTGCTTTCACTGAAGATGCGCGAGCCGCAGTTCACCGGACAGGTCAAGGAGCGGTTGTCCTCGCGCGACGCGGCGGCATTCGTCGGCGGAGTCGCGAAGGACGCGTTCAGTATTTGGTTGGCGCAGCACGTTGCCGACGGTGAGAGCATCGCGCAGCTTGCGATCGCCGCGGCGGAGCTGCGCCTGAAGACCGAGAAGAGAATCGAGAGCAAGAAAATCGGCGCCGGTCCGGCGTTG
>JBGPCS010000208.1:0-5308 GCA_041481875.1 Sulfurifustaceae bacterium | reverse complement strand
CTTGATGTCGGCGCTCGAGCCTTGGCCGGCGCTGAAGACGAGGCGCATGGCATCGGCGGCGGCTCCGCTCGGGGCGGTGATGGTGTTCCAGCCGGTCGTGAGCTTTTTGGTATCGACGCTGATACCCGCACTTACCCAGGTCCCGCTCTTCAAGTAATCAATGCCGATCGTTCCCTTTAAGTTATTGACGAGGTAGAACGCAGCACCTTCGACTTGCGTCGGCTTGTCGAAGTTGAGGGCGACGGTCGGGGTGTCGGCGCGGACGTTGCCTTGCGGATACGGCGTCCAGCCGGTCGCGAGGTCGCCATCGAGTACGGCTTTCGAGGGATTGGCGTCTTCGGGCTGGTTCGCGGAGATATCCGCGATGAAGTTCGCGCCGCTTTCAAGCTCGGCCACGAGATAAACGTTGCGCACGGTGTAGCTGCTCGCACCGGCGGCGCTGAAAGTCACGGCGTTGGCACCGCGCACCAGCCAGCTCGGATGAATCGCCTCGAGCTGTGTCGACCAGTTCGTGGACGCGGGTAAGGTGAAGCCCCCGAGCGGCGCGTTGCCATTGATGGCGCGCACGGCGGCGGCCCAGTGGGACAGGCCGAGCACGTCGTAGGCGAGATAGACGCGCTTGAAGTTCCCGGGGTCGCGATCGAGGGTGAAGCTGAAACGGTTGTCGCTCGGATCGTCGCCGGCGCCGCCGATCACGCCTTGCGCGGGTGTGGCGGTGTACAGGCGCGCGTACGTCGGGGGCGCGGTGCTCCGCAATGCCGTCAGGAGCGAGGGCGCATCCTTCACATTCGCGCGTACGCCTTTGCCCCAGATTTCGATCGCCTTCAGACCGGTCGCGGAACTGCCGCTCGCGGGTACCAGATCGAAACGCAGTTTCGCGCTCGTGACGACGGTGGTGGCGCTGAACGTCTTCCACGTGTCGGGGAGCGCGGTGAGATTTAAGTTTTGCAGGCCAGCGACGGCTTGAAATACGCCGTTGACCTCGGCCTGCACCGATATCACATAGGGCGCGGCGCCGAAGATGCGGATATCGCGGATTTCCGTTGCGCTATCGAGCTGCGCGGTGACGCGCGAGCTGCCGTAGACGGTGTGTTCGGTGACGGTGCTGCGATCGAGCGCTTTTGGAGCGTTTTGGGTTTCAAGCGTTTGGACTTCGGGAGGGCTCGCGGATGGATCGACGGTGATGCTAACGGGAGTGAGCTTGGTGCTGTCGGGCGGGAGAGGGTTGGCGCTGGCGAGGGCGACTAACGCCATCCCTAACAGTACCGCCCCGAGTTGCCGCATCCCGTGATGACGTGCGATAACATCCCCGAGCTTGCTGTTCGCCGTCATTGGCCTCTCCCTCAACAGCGTACGCGCCTTGTTTTGAGCGCAGGTCGCAAAACAAACGCTTCCCCCAATCAACTCGCAACTTCTATCACGAGCCTATCCACCGGCGCAAGCGATTTTGCTGCTACGACTTCGAACCAGTCTGTAGTCAAAAGTGAGTAGACGCTCTGCGACGACTCGAAGCGATGAAGGTTCAACGCCACGCATTTTAAGATCAGATCAGTTACACGCGCACCAAAATCATGCGTCTATTTTGAGCGTCTTGGGGCCCGAGCAAATTCACCCCTTTCGCCCGCGAGTCCGCGCGCGAATCGAACGCTAGGCCGAACGTTAGAACGTTTTTGTCGACAGTGGGGCAGCCGGCAAGGCGGGGACCGCGCCCGGCCTCAGCTGCACCGCCGGCACGACGTACTCGAAGATCCAATCTTTGTACGACTTGGCGTTCGAAAATTTTTCCAGGCCGACGGGGAAGTTCGCTTTCTTCAGCGGCTCGCCGTCGTTCGTGGTGACCACGCCGGCGATGCCGCCGTCTTTCGCTCGCACGGTGACCCATTCTTTTTTTTCGCCCTTGCCCATCGGGTCCGGGTAAGCCGCGCGCAAGTGGCGGCGGCTCGCCGATCGCGGATCCTTGATGAGGTCTGCGAGCTCGCGCGGATAACTTCCGTTGGCTTTGTAGAAACTTTCGATGGCCGCACGGTAAGCCAATCCGCGAAATAGCAGTTCCGCTTCGCGATCGACTTGCAGCAGACGCCACGTCGTCTCGTGCGCGACCTCGACCAGTATGCCGATCACGACGATGGCGACGAGCACCATCACGTAGGTGAAGCCGCGCTGGCTACTTGCCGGATTCCCAGCTGTTGAGGTCGGCATTTTCGCCTTCGCCGCCTTCGCGTCCGTCGGCGCCATAGGAAACAATCTCGTAGCCGCCGTTGCGGCCGGGCGCGCGATAAATGAAAGGATTACCCCACGGGTCGTTTGGGATTTCTTTCTTTAAGTACGGGCCGTTCCATTTGTCTACGCCTTCGGGTTTTGTGCGCAACGCCTTCAAGCCTTCCTGCGTGTTGGGATAACGGCCCAAATCTATATAGAAGGTATCGAGCGCGGTCGCGAAGTTTTCGATTTGCGCGCGCGCGGCGGATTCCTTGGCCGGCTTGATGCGCTGATAGAGCGTCGGGCCCACCAGCGCCGCGAGCAGGCCGATAATGACTAGCACGAGCAGCAGCTCCATCAAGGTGAAGCCCGCCGATCGCGTTCGGATGCGTCTGTTCATTCGTCTCCTCACCAATCCTTATAATAAGTACCGTCGTTTGCCTTCTCTTCGGAGCCGCTGTGCACATCGCTGATGCCGCCGCTCTTTCCCGATTTTTCGTCCTCGGCGCGCGTCAGCACCCAGGTGTCGCGCTTTTCCGTCACCGGATCGATTGGAATGTGGCGCAAATAGCGCTTCTTCACCAGCTCCTCCAGCTCCGCGGGGTACGCGCCGTTGTCCGCGTAGTAGTCGTCGATCGCTTTGCGCATCGTATAGACGTCTTCCTTCAGAGTGGACTCGCGCGCGCGAAAAATACTTCCGGTAACGACGGGAGCGACAATGCTCGCGAGCAACGCGACAATCAGCAATGCCAGCAGCAACTCGATGAGCGTGAAGCCACTTCGCCGCGCGCATTTGCCGATACGCAAGCATGGCATGTCGCTCACCAGTCTTTGTACTTGGTGGCGTCCAGCGCGGTATTCTCCGACCCGGACCGTATGTCGTACACGTCGCGGCCGCCCCAGGTGATGGAATCGCGTTCGTCCTGATAGCCGCGCAGCACCCATTGGTCCGCCGGCGTTTTCGCCGGATCAGCGAACGGATCGCGCGGGACGCGGCGCAGATACTTGCGCTTCGCGCCTTTCGCGTCGCCCGCCTCCGCGCCCTCAACGAGCGTCTCCAGCGTCTTCGGATAACCGTCGTCGCTCACGCCGCTGCCGGTCTTCGAAACCTTGCCGCCCTTCCACTCGTCGTGGAACGCATCGATCGCGGTGCGCACGTCGCGCAGCGCGCGCCGCAGCTCGAGCTCCTTCTCGCGGCGCACGGTAACTTCCGCGTAGGGCAGCGCGGCGGCCGCGAGTATCGACAGAATGACGAGCGTAACCAGTAGCTCGACGAGCGTCAGCCCGCGATTACTTGATGACGATGCGCGACGCACGAACTTGTGCATTGACGGCCTCTCCACCCGCGGTCTTGATTGCCGGCGTGCGATAGACCAGATACGAGATGCCCGGCTTCACGCCTTTCAACATCACGCGCGCGAGCACGGCGTTGCCCGGCAGCGCCGCGCTCGGCGCGAGGTCGAGCGACACCGCGAGCACGCCGCGCGCCGCGTCGGCGGACGAATTGAACGACGTTATGGCCGCGTCACCTTTGACGCCGCTGACGTAGCTAAGCAACTGCGGGTTGTACAAAATTTCCAAAGGTACGCTCGAGGCGCCAGCGAGATTGCTCCCGATCACTTTAATCTCGAAGTCTTGCCCACTCGCGACCTCGTACACCGCCTCGGCGAACGCCAGGAGCGGCGGTGCCGCCGCGCTCGACGCGGCAGTCGTCCCGACCGCGGCGGCGCTCGCCGGAGCGGCGGCCCCCGGCGCCGTGGCGGTCGCTGTCGGCGTAGCGGCCCCTGCAGCCGGCGAAGCCGGAGCACCCGCCGCCGTCGGCAATGCCGACGCTTCGGTGCGAATTTGCGCGCCGACGGCGGTTTCGAGCGCGGCGAACAAGGGCTTGTCGCTGTAGATGTTCTCGGTCCCGGAATAGAACTCGCGCGCGGTGCGCGTCGGCACGTCCCAACCGCGCACCACGCGCGGCGTGATGGTCAATAACACATCGGTGCGGCCGGCCGAATCGTCATACGAAGTGAATACGCTCCCCACCAACGGAATGTCGCCGAGCAGCGGCACTTTGACGCGCGTGTCGCGCTCTTCATCGCGTATCAAGCCCCCGAGGATCGCGGTTTCGCCGTCGCGCAATAGCATGAATGTTTCGGCGTTGCGCGTGCCGATGCGAAACGCCGGCTCGTTCGCGGTACCGAGATTTTCTCCGAGCGAGCTGACTTCCAAACCGAGCTTCACCGACGTCGAATTGTCGAGATGGATGATGGGCTCGACGGTCAACCGTATGCCGATATCCTTATAGTCGAACGTAGTGCGAGTCTGGCCGGTCGCATCGACGATGGTCGCGGCGCGCAGCGGCACGCGGTCGCCGATGTGAATCCGCGCCGCTTTGTTATTGAGGACGCGTACCTTCGGATTGGCCAGGATCTTCGCGTCGACGTCCTGCTTGAAGAAGCGGAGCGTCACCGACGGAATCGAGATCGTGGCGGCCGATTGGATCGCGCGGCGTATCGAGCCGGCGGCGGGAACCGTGCCCGGCGTCGCCAGCGAAGCGGTGAACTGATAGTTGCCAAAATCCAGACCGAGTTTTTCGGCCTTATTGCGATTGACCTCGAGGATCTCGACATCGAGGATTATTTCGGCGGGCTTGCGGTCGTTGTTCTCGATGATCCGCTCGGTCAGCTTGATGACATCCTCGGTGTCGCGAAGCACGATCGTATTGAGCTGCTCGTTGACGATGATTTTTTTGACCGTGATCAGCCCTTTCAAGATGTCCGCCATTTCCTTTGCCCGCACCGTGTTCAACTGAAACGTACGCACCAAATGGTCTTCGTACTGTCCGCGTTTTTCCTTCGAGTCCGGCGCGAGAATGATCGTGTTCGGGCCGATCTTTTTATAGAACGTCTTGCTCGTCGTCAGCAGCAGGCTCAGCCCCTGGTCGAACGTCACGTCTTTGGCGAACAGCGTCACCGGCACGCTCTTGACGCCCTCGTCGAAGATTACGTTGATGCCGAACGACTTCGCCAGAAATTCGAACGCCTGCTTCAAGTCGGTTTGACGGAAATTGAGCGTGATCGGCGCCTTCGAGGTGAGCGCGAGCCCTTCGCTGAGTTTG
>JBGPCS010000207.1:0-5330 GCA_041481875.1 Sulfurifustaceae bacterium | reverse complement strand
CCCGGGCGGCATTCGCGAGATCGAGTTCATCGCACAGGCGCTGCAACTGATCCGCGGCGGGCGCGAACCGCTGCTGCAGGAGCGCGCCACGCTCAAGGCGTTTTCATCGCTGGCGCAGGCGCAACACCTGGCGCCGTCGGTTGTCCAGGAACTGACCGCCGCCTATATTTTCTTGCGCCGCACCGAACATCGTTTACAAATGGTCGCGGACCAGCAAACTCACGCGTTGCCCCGGGATTCGTTGGGGCGCACGCGCCTCGCTATTGCGATGGACTTTCCCGATTGGGAATCCTACCTAGTCGAGTTCGATCGTCAACGAAAGATCGTGCAAAACCATTTCGGCGAGTTGCTAGGGCCCGCCGCGGCGTCGAGTGATACGACGGACGCGTTCACGAAACTATGGTCGGGTGGACTCGACGCAGATCGTGCCGTTACGGCACTACGCGAGGCCGGCTTTGCCGAAGCGCAGAACGTCTACTCGCTGCTCGCCGGGCTGCGCGAAGGTTCGGGATACCAGGCGCTGTCCGCGGAGGGACGTGTGCGCCTTGATCGCCTGGTGCCGTTGCTGCTGCGCGAGACCGCGCGCACGAGAGATTCGAGCGTCACGCTCGCGCGGCTGATTCAGTTGTGCGAGTCCATCGGTCGGCGCACGGCGTATTTCGCGCTGCTCCTCGAGAATCCGACGGCGCTTTCGCAACTCGTCAATTTGGCGGCCGCGAGTCCGTGGATTGCCGGTTGGATCAGCCGGCACCCGGTACTGCTCGATGAGCTGCTCGATCCGCGAGAATTGTACGACCTGCCCGGGCGCGCCGCGCTTGAAGCGGAGCTGAACGCGCGACTCGATTCGCTCGACGCGGACAATCTCGAAGCGCGGATGGAGGTGTTGCGCGAATTTCGCCACGCGCACGTATTGCGCGTTGCCGCCGCCGATATCGGTCCCGGGCTGCCGCCCGATCGAGTCGGTGCGCAGTTGTCCCAGCTCGCGGACGTTCTGCTGTCGACCTGCCTCGGCCTGTCGTACCGCTTGCTTGTTCAGCGCCACGGTGCGCCCGGTGGCGACGCACGCTGTCCGGAACCCGGCTTCGCCGTGATCGGTTACGGCAAGCTCGGCAGCCTGGAGCTCGGCTATGCGTCCGATCTCGACATGATCTTTCTGTACGACGAGGTCGAAGGCGGCGTGACCAGTGGGCCACGGCCGATACCGAACGAACTTTTCTTCGCGCGCTTGGGCCAGCGCTTGATCAACCTACTAACGACGCGCACCCCCGCCGGTATCTTGTACGAAGTGGACATGCGATTGCGTCCGAGCGGAAACTCCGGTCCGCTGGTGACGAGTCACGCCGCGTTCGCCCGCTATCAGCTGGACCGGGCATGGACCTGGGAGCATCAAGCGTTGGTGCGCGCGCGGCCAATCGCGGGTAACCCCGCCCTGCGCGAGGCTTTTGAACAGACGCGCAGCGCGGTGCTCTGCCGGCGGCGCGATGCAGCGTCGCTGCGGCGCGACGTGCGGGACATGCGCGAGAAAATGGCGGCGACCCACGCGGGCGAGTCGGCCGAGTTTGACGTGAAGCATGACCGCGGCGGTATCGTCGATATAGAATTCATGGTGCAACACTGGGTGTTGGCGCGGGCGCATGATTTTCCGGAGGTTGCCCGGCCGCGGGATAACATCCATATAATCGAAGCGCTGGCCGGGCGGGGTTTGATACCCCTCAACTGGGCCGAGGTGCTGACCAACGCCTATCGCCGCTTTCTTTCCCTGGAACAGCGCCTAAAGTTGATGGAGCGCGGTGCGCGCGTCGCACGCGCCGAGCTGAGTGGGGAACCGGAGGCGGTGTTGAAAATCTGGAACGAAGTTTTCGCGGGGGAATAGATCGATGTCGATGGCCGATCGTGACGGTGTAATCTGGTACGACGGCAAGCTCGTGCCGTGGCGCGATGCGACGACGCACGTGCTGACGCACACGCTGCATTACGGCATGGGCGTATTCGAAGGGATACGCGCCTACGAGACGCCGCGCGGCACGGCGGTGTTCCGCTTGAAGGAGCACACCGACCGCCTGTTCAATTCGGCGCGCATCATGAACATGCCGATGCCGTATGACAAAGAAACGATCAACAAAGCGATTTTCACTTCGATCCGCGAAAACAAACTCGCCTCCGCGTATATTCGTCCGATGTGCTTCTACGGCAGCGAGGGTATGGGCTTGCGCGCGGAGGGCCTCAAGGTTCACGTGATCGTCGCTGCGTGGGATTGGGGCAAGTATCTCGGCGAGGACGGCATAAAGAACGGTATCCGTGTGCGCACGTCATCGTTCAATCGCCATCACGTGAACGTCGCGATGTGCCGCGCCAAGGCCAACGGCGCTTACATGAATTCGATGCTCGCATTGCAAGAGGCGCTCGCGACCGGTGCCGACGAAGCGCTGTTATTGGATACGGAAGGTTACGTGTCGGAGGGCAGCGGCGAAAATATTTTCATCGTGCGCAACGGCGAGCTGGTCACGCCCGATCTCACATCGGCGCTCGACGGCATCACGCGTCTGACGGTGATCGAGCTGGCGCAAGATCTCGGAATCAAGGTGGCGGTGCGCCGTATCACGCGCGATGAGGTGTACATCGCCGATGAAGCGTTCTTTACCGGCACCGCCGCCGAAGTCACGCCGATCCGCGAGCTCGACGGCCGCGCCATCGGCAGCGGCCGCCGCGGCCCGATCACCGAGCGACTGCAGAGTACGTTTTTCGATCAGGTCTCCGGGCGCAGAGACGCCCATCCGGAATGGCTGGCGCCGGTTCGCTAGACGAGAGGAACATCATGCACCGAACCGAAGGACCGTCGCTCAACTCCAAGATCGAGCCGAACGCCGAGAACCGCTACGAGATCACGCGCGCGGATTTGCCGCTACATTGTCCGATGAAGAGCATGAGCTTGTGGAATTCGCATCCGCGCGTTTATCTGCCGGTTGAGGAAACCGGCGAAGAGCGGTGTCCGTACTGCGGCGCCGTGTACGTTCTCAAGAAGTAGCTCGCCGTACCCCACGCAGGTAGCGACTACTGGTTTACTTTAACGACATCCGCCAACTCGACCCGGTTTCGACCGCCGCTTTTCGCGCGATATAGCGCGGCGTCCGCGCTCGACTCGAGCGCGTCGATCGAGGCGACTTCGTCGCTAAGCCAGGTCACTCCGAAGCTCGCCGTGATCGGCTCGCGCGGCTCGCCGACCGCGACGTTGGCTTCGATGCGGCGGCGAATGCGTTCCGCGGTCTGGCGCGCGATGTCTTTCTCCGCCTCGGGCAACACGATCAGAAACTCTTCGCCGCCGATGCGCCCGAATAGATCGGTCTGGCGGACGCAAGCCTTCGCCTCGGCCGCCACGTCGCGCAACACGCGATCGCCTTCGGCATGGCCATAGCGGTCGTTCACGCGCTTGAAGTGATCCAGATCGAACATCACGACGGCGAGCGGGCGAGCGCCGCGCCGCGCGATCTTGACCTCGCGTTCGGCGGGCTGCAGCAAGCCGCGGCGATTCAGAATGCTCGTGAGAGGATCGATGGTTGCGAGCGTTTCCGCGCGCTTTCGGGCGATCTCGAGTTCGGAGGTTCTCTCGGAGACGACGCGCTCGAGTTCTTCCCGGCGTAGCTCGAGGTTCTTGCGCGCGGAATTCTCGGCGGCGAGCTTTCCGTTCTGGAGCAGTCGGATGCGATCGGCAAGCGCGAAGGCGAGAAGCAGGGCATCGGCAGCGATGCCGATCGAGACGCCCTCGCCGACGATAATGTTGAAAGGCACTACGCCCTGAAGCATGAGACCAACGGCAAGCAACCCGATCCATGACGCCGCTTGCCCGAGCACGAAGAAGCGCGCCTCGCGCCGTCCGCGCCGCCAGGAAATAAAACCGATGCCGCCACTCGCCAAGGGAAACACGAACAGCGTCAGCGTCAGTATCTGATACGAGACGTTCATCGGAACGAGCAGCGGCGCGAACGTCAACGCGAGGCTCGCGACCATGAGCAGCTTCACCGCCAGATCGAGGCGCGGATGTTCCGGCGTCGCGAGAAAGGCGCGAGTGAACGCGAGAATGCACAGATACGCGACGCCCGAAAACACCGTCAAGCCCTCGTTTCCCGGCCAAACGCTCGTCGGGTAGAGCACGGCCGGGCCGAAGCCGTCGAACGCGGTGACGCTCAGAAAGGAGAACGTAAGGTACGCGACGTAGTAAAGGTACGTCCGCTCGCGCAACTGTAGATAGAGCAGCAGGTTGTAGCAGAAGAGCGCGAGGAAGACCCCCGTCAACACGCCGTACAGCGCGCGCGCCGTCAACTGAAACTCGCGTATCCCCGGTTCGTCGAACACGGCGTACGGCACGAGCATCCCGCCGGCGTCGCTCTGCACGCGCAGCCACAGCTCGGCCGCCTCGCGCGCCTCCAGCCGAAACGGCAGCACGAGCGAGGTTGCCGGATACGATCGCTCGTTCGCCGGGATGCGATCTCCGTTTTCCACGCGCGTGCGCACGCCGTTCGGTCCGACCACGTACAGCGTGACGTGATCGAGCAGCGGGTTCAGGATGTCGAGAAAAAGCGCGGTCGATTGCGCGCGCTCGTTACGTATCGGCATCCGAAACCAGTACGCCGACCTCGAGAAGTCATAGTTCGGAGTCTGTACGTAAACGTCACGGAATCGGTCGCGCTGGGCGAGGATCGAATCAAGATCGGCTTGTCCGGCCGGATCTTCCAGCACCTGCAACTGACCGACCGTTACGCCTTCCGGAAGTGGCGCCTGTGAGGCGAAAACAGGAAAACATGCCGCACAAACAACGACAGCCGGAAGCAGCCGTCTTAACAGCTGCCTGCGCAGGTTTGAAAAGACCTTCGTCATCGCGTCCTCGATAGCGGCAAACGGCAGAACGTAGCGGCCGATCATCTAGCCGGCCGCCGCCGTGCCTAAGTACCTCTATCGCATGGCGATGCATTCCCTATGCCATTTGGCCGAATCTCCCGATTCTAGGTATTCCTATCTATGGCGCGAGCGCTGGACGAGGACGGAATTCCGGCGCTTCGCGCCGGTTCGGTGGACTAACGCCGATCCCAATTTCGGAACCGCCGGCGACAATAGTCGAGCAGGGCATGATAGTCCGGAAAGAACAGATCGAAGTCATCCGCACCGGCCGGACCATCGAACTCGCAATCGTCGTTCGAATGTTCGCGACACACCTGCGGGCGGCTCGCGTAGATGCCGCAGCGGCCGTCCGGCTGCAAGTGCATGCAGCGGTTGTTGACGAGCAGGAACCAGCCGTCGGAATCCTTGTAGACTTGCGTGTGCAGATGCGAAATTTG
>JBGPCS010000206.1:0-5332 GCA_041481875.1 Sulfurifustaceae bacterium | reverse complement strand
GGTTCCCGCCGATTCCGTCGATGAGAACGAGGAAATACAGAATAACGTAGTCCAGACGATCAATTTGCTGAAATTGTGTTTACACGAAAAGGTAGGACGGGTTGTGTTCATTTCATCGGCTTCCGTCTATGGGATAAAGCGGCATCTCCCGATCGGCGAAACCGCATCAACGGACCCGATTAGCTCGCACGGCATCCACAAGCTGACGATCGAGAAGTATTTGCAGCTCTACCAATATCAGTACGGCTTGAACTGCAAGATTCTCCGATTGGCTAATCCGTACGGTCAGGGGCAAAACGTGTTTGGGCGGCAGGGCTTTATCGCGATCGCCATGGGAAAAATCCTTAGCGGCGAGAACATAACGGTGACCGGTGACGGCAGCGCGGTTCGAGATTTCATCCATATCGATGACGTCGTCAGGGCGTGTCGCCTGGTCGCGGACACGGATTCCGATGAGATCCTGTTCAATGTCGGAAGCGGCACGGGTATCACGATTGACGGCGCACTCGCGGAGTTGCAGAAGATTGCCCGCACATCCTTCGCGGTGCGGCACGTGGAAAGCCGGAAGAACGACATCGGAGCCAGCGTGCTGGATATCCGGAAGGCGAAGACGGTGCTTGGGTTTGAGCCGAGCATCTCTTTTAGCGACGGCTTGAGACTAACCGTATCCTCGTATCTGCGTGAATTTCCCGGATGCGAATCGCGCTTCAAGCATTGCCATAGTCCGGAAGGAAATTAGGCGCTTGTGCGGCTTCGCGGGGTTTCTGCAGGAGAGTCGTTCGACATTCGGGGACGCCGGAGCAATCGCAGAAGCGATGGGGCGGACGCTCTCCCATAGAGGTCCGGACGACGCCGGTGTGTGGTGTGACAACGAGTCGGGGATCGCCTTAGCGCATCGTCGGCTGGCGGTTATCGATCTTTCGCCGGCGGGACATCAGCCGATGTTTTCCCCGGATCGCCGTTATGTCATCGCATTCAACGGCGAGATCTACAATCATCTCGCGCTGCGCAAAGAGCTTGGCGATCTTCCGTGGCGAGGACATTCCGACACCGAAACGCTTTTGGCGTGTTTCGATGCGTGGGGAGTTGAAACAACGTTGCAACGAGCGGTCGGTATGTTCGCGTTCGCCTTGTGGGACCGGACAAGTCGAGCGCTTTTTCTTGCGCGCGACCGCATGGGCGAGAAGCCGCTGTATTACGGATGGCAGGGCGCGGTATTCGTTTTCGGTTCGGAGCTGAAAGCCCTGAAGGCGCACCCCGCCTTCGATGGCGAGATCGATCGCGAGGCGCTGACGCTGTTTCTGCGGTACAACTACATCCCGACGCCTTACTCCATATATAAAGGAATTTCCAAGCTATCGCCGGGGAGCTATCTTACGTTGCACCCGGGGCGGCGGGACGTCGCGCGGAACGTTTACTGGTCTGCCCGCACCGTCGCAGAAGTGGGACGGCGGGAACCGTTCGGTGGAGACGAGCGCGAAGCGCGGGACGAATTGGAGCGGTGTCTGCGCGACTCGATAGCCGGACAGATGCTCGCCGATGTACCCCTCGGGGCGTTCCTCTCGGGCGGCATCGATTCCTCGACCGTGGTGGCGTTGATGCAGACCCAGTCGAGCCAGCGAGTCAAAACCTTTACGGTCGGTTTCCACGAGCAGAATTACAACGAGGCCGATCGAGCCAAGGCCGTGGCACAGCATCTCGGCTGCGAGCACACGGAGCTATATGTCGCGCCGCAGGAGGCGTTGGCGGTGATCCCGAAGTTGCCGACGCTTTACGATGAACCTTTCGGCGATGTTTCGCAGATACCGACCTTCCTGATAAGCAAGCTTGCGCGTCGGCATGTCACCGTGAGTCTTTCCGGCGACGGTGGCGACGAACTTTTCGGCGGCTACAGCCGCTATGTTTGGGCGCCGCGGCTGTGGCGTTGGCTTCGAAACGTGCGTGCCCCGCTGCGCGCGACGCTTGCCGGCGCGCTAACGCGATTGCCGCCGGCCGCGTGGGACCGCGTGTTTCACGCAACGAGTTGGCTCCTGCCATCCGGTTGGCAATACGCGAACGCGGGCGACAAACTGCATAAGCTGGCGGAGATCATGGCGTCGAGCGCGCCGGAGCAGATTTATCTCGGATTGGTTTCGAGCTGGAAGCGACCCGTCGATGTCGTAGTAAATGGCAACGAGCCGTTCACGGCATTGACCGAAGATGGCCGCTGGGCTGGTCTGCCGGATTTTACCCAACGCATGATGTTGCTCGATACGATCACATATCTGCCCGACGATATCCTGACCAAGCTCGATCGCGCCGCGATGAGCGTATCCCTGGAAACGCGCGTGCCAATGCTCGATCACCGGCTGGTAGAATTCGCTTGGCGTTTACCGCTGTCCTTTAAGATTCGCAACGGTCAAGGCAAGTGGCTGCTGCGCCAGGTGTTGCATAAGTACGTACCACGGAATTTGATCGAGCGCCCCAAAACGGGCTTTGGTGTGCCGATCGATGCTTGGTTGCGCGGCCCGCTTCGCGAGTGGGCAGAGAGTCTACTCGGTCAATCCCGTTTGCAACACGACGGCTTCTTCAACGCCGCATTGATTCGGCAGAAGTGGGCGGAGCACTTATCCGGCAAGCGCAGCTGGCAGTATCAGTTGTGGAGCGTGCTGATGTTTCAAGCTTGGTTGGGAGAACAGGGCTAACGATGTGCGTGTCTCCCTTGCGCGGTGGTTGTGGCCGGAGGCGATGAGCATCGTAATCCCATGGTGGGGAAAAATCGGTGCGAAGCTCGTGCTGGCTAGACTGCCGCTCGGTTACGCCGTTTGGCGCCGCTTGGGTTTGTTTCGACACGGCGAGATGGACGCCAGCGAGTATGCGATGCGGGTCTTCGACAGCCATGCCGAAAGGAGCGGACTGACGAATCGGTTGCGCGAAAAGACGGTGCTCGAGCTAGGGCCCGGTGACAGCATCGCCACGGCGATCATTGCTGCGGCTCACGGCGCTCGGGCTATCGTTGTCGATGCGGGCCGTTTCGTACGCGCGGACCGTGCTCCCTATCTGGAACTGCAACGTGCCCTCACCCAAAGAGGGCTGCTTCCTCCCGATTTGTCGGGTTGCCGCGATATTGACGAGATCCTCGATCGCTGCAACGCGAGATACCTGATGAAGGGTCTGGAGAGTCTGAGGCTCATCGAGACCGGGTCGGTTGATCTTATATTCTCCCAAGCTGTCCTCGAACATGTACGAAGGCGCGACTTCATCGAGACGATGCGCGAATGTCGGCGGATTCTCCGATCGGACGGGATCTGTTCCCATACGGTTGATCTGCGGGATCACTTGGGCGGTGCTCTGAATAATCTGCGCTTCGGCGACAGTATCTGGGAATCGGAATTCTTCGCAAGATCCGGTTTTTACACCAATCGTATTTCTTACACCGAAATGCAGCGTTTGTTCAAACAGGCGGGCTTTGAAGTGGATGTCGGGGGAGTGCGCCGATGGGCGGTTTTACCGACCCCTAGATCCAGACTCGCGAGAGAATTCAGGAACGTGCCGGAGGAGGAATTGCGCGTGTCCGAGTTCGACGTGTTGCTTCGCCAAAAGAACTGAATCAGTGACCGCGGAAGCTGCTCGGCGAAAAAAACTGCTGTTCTTCGTGACCGAGGACTGGTACTTCGTTTCTCATCGACTCGCGCTTGCTGTCGCCGCTAAGAACGCCGGCTATGAAGTGAGCGTCGCGACACGGGTGCGTAGTCATGGTGAAGTTATTCGATCCGCAGGGCTGAGGCTCGTTCCGTTCGAGAATTCTCGCGGCGGCATGAATCCCTTGCGCGAGCTCGCCACGCTCGTGCGGCTGATCTTGCTGTACCGGCGCGAGCGGTCCGATGTCACCCATCATGTCGCGATGAAACCGGTGCTGTACGGCAGCATTGCCGCTCGCTTGGCGGGAACACCGCGGGTGATCAATGCACTCGCAGGCATGGGCTGGCTATTCGCTACCGGCGCCGGGCTGGCACATCGCATTAGACCGGTTGTGCGTTGGGCGCTCGGCCGCCTGTTAAGGTCTGGAATTGCCTTGGTGCAAAATCCCGATGACGCGCGGTTCTTGATTCAGCTCGGCGTACCGGCGGGGCGCATCCGAAGGATTGCGGGCTCGGGCGTCGACTTGCAACACTTTAGTCCGCGGCCCGAGCCGGATGGAACGCCCGTCGTCGTTTTGCCCGCGCGGCTGTTATGGGACAAAGGAGTCGGTGAATTTGTCGCAGCCGCACGATCGCTGAAACGCCGGCGTATCGCCGCACGGTTTGTGCTCGCTGGAGAACCGGATGAAGCCAACCCGTCATTCGTTTCACCGGGCGAGATCGCTAAATGGGTTGAAGAGGGAGCCGTCGAGCATCTGGGTTGGGTACAGGATATGCCCAAGCTGCTCGCGGAAAGTCACATCGTCTGTTTGCCTTCCTTTTACGCCGAGGGAATTCCGAAATCTCTCATTGAAGCGGCCGCGGCGGGACGGGCGATCGTCACGTCCGACATGCCGGGCTGTCGGGAAGTCGTGCATCACGGTGACAACGGGCTGCTGGTGGCCCCTCGCAATCCCGAGGCGCTTGCGGAGGCGCTGGAAAAATTGATCAAGGATCCCACGCTACGACGCCGGATGGGAGCAAGGGGTCGAGCGCGCGCCGAGGCGGAGTTCGGCTTACCAGGGGTGATCGCGCAAACACTGGCGCTTTACGACGAGGCAGCGGCTTGAGAGTTTTGATCAGCGGCGCGACGGTTCATTGGTCCCGCGTTGATCGTGCGATTTGAGGGTGCGCGCCACTTAGACGTCCGCGCGCTACGCCGACGCCCCGACGGCAACTTGCCGGGTGTAGAGCACGTTGCCACTGGGTGATGGGCGCGCCGAACTGCGTAGTCATATTTGACTACCCCTCTCCCCCCGGGAGAGGGGCTGGGGTGAGGGAAGCGGTGCGAGTTTGTTGCGCCGCCCTTGGGTCGTCTTCCGTTCTCGGAGGGAGTCGATCGCAGATGCCGTTCACCAATGTCTTTCGTGATATCCTTGCGCCCGGCGACGATAGGACGGGTTATTTCCCCGCTCTCCCGTACTATCCGAGAAGCGGCACAGGGATTTTGCCGATTCTCGTACGACCATCAATTACAACAAGAAGACAGTCCCGAGTTCGTCCCGTGTAACACGGGCGTTTCTATTTTTATTATTTTCTAGGAACGGATGTTCCGCGGCGCGGCGACGGCTAAGGAACCTCTGATTAAGTGAACATTCACCGCAAAGGCGCAAAGGACGCGAAGAAAAACATGAGATTTATCGAGAAAACCCTTTGCGTCCTCTGCGCCTTTG
>JBGPCS010000205.1:0-5344 GCA_041481875.1 Sulfurifustaceae bacterium | reverse complement strand
GTTTGCATACCCACGAACGCGCGCTTGCCGCAGGCGCCAAACAACACGGTGCGACGGTGCACTTTGTCGCGCACGAGATCGACAGCGGGCCGATCATCGCTCAGGCCGAGGTTTCGGTGCTGCCCGACGACACCGCCGATGTCTTGGCGCAGCGCGTGCTGGCCGAAGAGCATCGGATCTACCCGCGTGCGATCCGCTGGTTCGCCGACGGCCGTCTTACGGTGAGAGATGGCCGGGTATTGCTCGATGGGCGCCGCCATCCTAGCCAAGGATTGGTTGGTGCGGGCGGAAAGCCCAATGAATTAACTCCATAGGTGGCGATTTGAGTTTGATATATACTCTCCCTAACCGACGAGAATGGAGTCCCGATGATGTTATTGAACGGTCTGATCGACTTACCTTGGTGGGGCTACATTGTAGTCGCGCTGCTACTCACCCATATCACCATCGCCAGCGTCACCATCTTCCTGCATCGCCATCAAGCGCACCGCGCGCTCGATCTTCATCCCATCGTCAGCCATTTCTTCCGTTTTTGGTTGTGGCTCACGACCGGCATGGTAACCAGGGAGTGGGCGGCGATTCATCGCAAGCATCACGCTAAGGTCGAAACGCCCGAGGATCCTCACAGCCCGCAACAATGGGGGATCAAAAAAATCCTTTGGGACGGAACGTCGTTGTATCGGGCGGAAGCGAAAAATCAAGAAACGGTGGCCAAGTACGGTCATGGAACGCCGGACGACTGGCTGGAGCGGCATGTTTATACGCCGCATCAAAGTATGGGCATCGTGTTGATGCTCGTTCTGAATCTAGTTTTGTTCGGACCCATCGGCCTGAGCATCTGGGCCGTGCAAATGGGCTGGATTCCATTCTTCGCAGCGGGCGTGATCAACGGCATCGGTCATTACTGGGGCTATCGTAACTACGAAGTTCCGGACGCCAGCCGAAATATCGTTCCATGGGGTATCGTGATCGGCGGTGAAGAGCTGCACAACAATCACCACACCTTTCCGAGCTCCGCCAAACTTTCCTCGAAGCGGTGGGAGTTCGATATCGGTTGGCTGTACATCCGGTTGCTCGAGCACATCGGCGCGGCGCGCGTGAAGAAGATACCGCCGGAGCTGACGCTCGACGCCACCAAAGAGCAGATCGATCTCGAGACCGTCAAAGCAGTTGTGACCGCCTGTTTCCAAGTGATGGTGCATTTCGCTTGCGAGGTCCTGCATCATGTGTATTGAGAGGAACTAAAGAAGGTTCGCTCCACCGATCGTCACTCCTGGAACCTGCTACGTCGCGCCAAGCGCCTGATGGTGCGGGAAACGACGTTGCTCGATCCGCGAAGCCGCCGCTGGCTGCATAAAGCGCTCGAGCTCAATGCAACGCTCAATACTGTGTATGCGATGAAGCAAAAGCTCGCCGACATTTGGCAGCGCTCCGCCGCCACGCAGGAGCACTTGCGCCGTGCCATCGAGGACTGGTGCCGTCAGGCCGAGGCGACCGGCATCGAAGCGCTGCGGGATTTCTCGCTGAAACTACGCGCGTACCGGTTGGTACCCGTTACGCTATAGCGTCGCAAGACAGAACTGCGTCGAAACAAAAAACCCGCCATCGGCGGGTTTTTTGTTTCTCAGAACCACCGCAGGCTTAAGTCCGACGCGACAACCGCTGATGTAGCGGACTCGATTGAGGGAAGTGCGCCAGCAAAAACTCCATCTGATCCGCCAACACGCGCTTGCCCTGCAGATAAATGTATTCCGCGTGCGTAGGCACGAATGGCACCGCCAGCAATTCCATCCCGGCCCGCTCGGGCGTACGCCCGGCCTTGCGGTTGTTACAGCGCTTGCAGGCGGAAACGACGTTCTTCCACGAATCGCTACCGCCTTGGCTAAGCGGCACGATGTGGTCGCGCGATAAACCTCTGGGCGAGTACTGCCCGCCGCAATACATGCACAAGTGCGCGTCGCGCGCGAATAGCGCCTGGTTATTAAGCGGCGGAACGTAGTGCGCACGCGCCTTGAACGCAGCGTGACTGTCGCCGTCGGTCGCAACGATCGAGTTGACGTGAATAACGGATCGGTGGCCGCTGATCGCGTTGTAGCCACCGCGGATATGGTAGAGCGGAACACCGAAAGCGAATACAACCTGATCGAGGTAGTAAGCCCGTACCGCTTCCCTAAAGTCGATCCATTCGAGCGGGACGCCCGAGGCATCGGTACGTAGCACTTGCTGACTCAACGGATACACCGGCTTACCTTGTGACGTGATTTTTCGCTCTAATTATTAATTTATGTCATAAAAAGCTGAGCTTGTATAGCGCAACACCTTCCATTCCCGCGAGGCGTTTACCGCCGGCCGGAACCACGGCGATCACTTGATCTTCCCTTCCTTGTAGATCACGTGCTTACGCGCGACCGGATCGTACTTCTTAAGCTCCAACTTATCCGTCATCGTGCGCTTGTTTTTCGTCGTCGTGTAAAAGTGACCGGTACCCGCACTCGAGACCAGTTTAATTTTTTCACGTACCGCTTTCGCCATGACTCGCTCCCGCTAAACTCGCTCGCCGCGCGCCCGCATTTCGGCAAGCACGACGTCGATACCTTTCTTGTCGATCGTACGCAGGCCTTGGTGCGACAGGCGCAGCGTTACCCAACGCCTCTCGCTCTCGACCCAAAGACGCCGATAGTGCAGGTTCGGCAAAAACCGCCGATGCGTCTTGTTGTTGGCGTGCGAAACATTATTACCTGTTTGCACGCGCTTGCCGGTAACCTGACAGACTCGAGACATCGTAAACCTCTTTTAGGGTGCGCCGCTGATAAGGCGCAGAAGGCGGGCATTTATATCAGATGAGACGATTTCTGGGTAGCCCTTGGGAAGAACGCGCCGGCTACCCTCCGTGAGCACCGCGCACCGCTTTCGGCTGGAGCAACTGAACCAAGCGTTCCACCGGTAGTGGATGGCGCACCAAATAGCCCTGGAGTTGGTCACAGCCGAGTTCCCGCAACGCGGCGGCCTGCTCTTCGGTTTCGACACCTTCGGCGACCACCGTCAGGCCCAGCGAATGGGCCAGGGAAATCATCGTCGTTACCAGCGTCATCGCCACGGGGTTGTTCAACATGCGCGCGATGAACGTCACGTCGATCTTTAATACTTGCACGGGCAGGCGCGCCAGATAGCCGAGCGAGGAGTAACCGGTGCCGAAGTCGTCGATGGCGATGTTCACCCCGAGCCGGTGAATTTCCCGCAGCTTGTCGATGTTCGACTCGACGTCGGTCATGATCACGCTCTCAGTGATCTCGATGTCGATCGCGGCCGGCTCGGCGCTGCGCGCCAGCGCGTTGCGAACCACGTCCACGAAATCGCGCTGCCGCAACTGCACCGCCGAGACGTTCACGGCGATGCGAGGCGCCGCGAGGCCCAGCTCGCGCCAATACGCGTGATCCGCGATCGCACGCTGGATCGCCCATGTACCGACTTCATTGATCATTCCGGTCGTTTCCAGCAATGGTACGAATTTGCCCGGCAGCACCAGATCGGCTTGCGGATGCTCGCGCCAGCGAATAAGAGCCTCTACACCCGCGATGCGGTGATTCTGCGCATCCACCTTAAGTTGATAGTGGAGCACGAACTCCTCGTTCTCCAGCGCCCGCCGCAGCCTGCTCTCGAGCGCGAGCTTCTCGCCGATGCGCTCGTTCATCTCTTGCGTGTAGAAGAGATAGCGTTCCCCTCCGGCTTTCGCGTTCTTGAGCGCGGCCTCGGCGTTGATGAAGAGCGTGTCCGCGTCAGCACCGTCTTTCGGGAATAGCGCCATGCCGCCTTTAACGGCGACGTGCAATTCCGTGTCCACCAGCTGAAACGGCCGTCCGACACACGCTGCTACCTTGCCTTCAATAATACGAACCACCTCGGTTTCGTCGTGCACGCTGGGCAGCACGATGGCGAAACGATCGGCACCGAGGCGCGCTACTTCCGCGAGGTCATCGACACATCGCACAAGACGCTCGGCAAACTGCACCAACAGAGCGTCACCAGTATGGCGTCCGAGCGCGTCGTTCACGTTCTTGAAATGATCCACGTCGATGACGCACAACGCGAGCTTGCGTTTGTCCTGCTCCGCCGCATGCACGAACTGCGTCAAGCGCTCGTGGAACAACGTGTGGTTGGCGAGGCCGGTCAGCGAATCGTAGTAGGCGAGATAGTTGATCCGCTCCTCCTTGCGGATGTGATCAAGTCCGAACGCGATGTCGCCGGCGAGCTCACCCAACAAATTCATCTCAGCCTCATTGAAAACTCCCCGCTCGCCCGCGTACAGCGCCAGCACGCCGGTCACTTCTCCCGATACAACCAACGGCAACATCGCAAACGCGCGGATGCCGCGCGCGAGCGTGGCATCCTTCAGAAAAATTACCTGCGCATCCCGTTCGATATCGTTTGAGATGACGGCGTGCGCATCCATCACGCGCCAAACCACACCACGTCGCCCCACCGCGTCGGTTCTTACGGCCGAGTCGATCGCATCAAGGAATTCCCGATCGGCACCGTGAGACGCGACGACGCGCACCCGCCCTGCCTCGCGATCGAGAATGCCGATCCACGCGAGACGGAATTTCCCCGCCACCACCGCAAGGCGGCAAGCTTCGCGGAAGAGTTCCTGCAAATCACGCACGCGCACGATCAGCGAGTTGATGCCGGAGAGCACGGCGTAGACCCGGTTCAGCCGCTCGATTTTATCCTCCGCCTGTTTGCGCTCCGTAATATCGATCGCGACGCCGAGCATGCGCACCGCTCGGCCGTCGGTGTCGTATTCAGCGCGTCCCGTTGACGTGATCCAGCGCGGCTCGCCGTCGGGTCGGATGACACGATATTCGACGTCGTACTCAGTGCGATCGGACAAAGCCGCGCGGAACGCGGTTACCACTCGATCGCGATCGGCCGGATGCAGCGCATCGAGTGACGCTTGCAACGTCGGTCTACCCATCTGCGGCGGCCAACCGAACATGACTCTCAGCTGATCGCTCCAAAGGAGCTCGTTCGTAGCTTCGATCCACTCCCAGATGCCGACGTTGCCGCCAGCGACCGCGAGACGCAGACGCTCCTCGCTATCGCGAAGCGCCTTCCTCTCGTACTGCTGGCTGATGGCGATGGCCGCCGTTTGCGTCGCCATGTCGATCAGGCGCCAATGCCGCTCCGCGGGTCGACCGGGCGAGCGGAAGTAAAGCGCGAATGTACCGAGCACGCGCCGCCGGGCGTCGAAAATCGGCGTCGACCAACAGGCGCGCAGACCGTGAGACAGCGCAACATCGCGATAGCCCTCCCATAATGGATCGGTCGCGATGTCTTCGACAATCAC
>JBGPCS010000204.1:0-5348 GCA_041481875.1 Sulfurifustaceae bacterium | reverse complement strand
TCGGTGTGGAGCTGCTGGACGCGGTTGCCGAAGGCATCGTAGGCGTACGTCATCGTGCCGCTTTGATCTTGCTTCGCGCACAGGCGCCCGATGCCGGAAACACAACCCGTGGCGGTGTCGTAAGTGAAGCTCACGTCCTCGTTCGTGCCGGGGTAGTTGATCAGCGTTACTCGATTCAACGCGTCGTAGGCGTAGTTCACGGCTACGCCTCTGGCATCGGTCATTTGAACCACGTTACCGGCGGCGTCGTAGGCATAGAAGGTGGCGCCGCGATCGGGGGAGGTTTCCTGCAGCAGGTTGCCAAGATCGTCGTATTGATACTGGGTCGTGGCGTTGTTCGGGGCTTGCACGCGGGTCAAACGATCGCCGATGTCGTAGTTATACGAGATAACACCGCTTAAGGTGTTCACCGTTTGAATCAGCCGATTCAGCGCATCGTGGGTGTGATGGGTGCTAAGACCCGAGGCTAACGCCACTTGGTTCGGATCAGTGATACGGGTCAGGTTACCGATGGCGTCGTTGAGCTGCTGCGTGAGGGCGCCACCATCGTTGAGGGTAGAAACGTGGTTTCGGATGTCATAGGCGGTCTGAATCGAGCGGACCAGCGTGCCGTCGGGATCGAGCGTCTGTTCTTCGCTGCGGTTGCCTTTGAGGTCGTAGTTGTAGTTGACTCGGTTGCCGAGGTTATCGGTGACTTGGCGCAGCTTCTGAGCGGCGTCGTAGAGATAGGTGAGCGTGGTGCCGTCGGGCTGGATGACTTGGGTAATGTGGTTCGCGGCGTTGTAGCTGTATTGGGTGATGCGCGCGCTTCCCGTCGGAGGCGTCTGGGTGATGCTGGCGACGCGCCCGCGGGAATCGTAGCCGTAACTCGTTCGAAGACCATTCGGGTCGGTCATCTGCGTAACACGGCCGGCGGCGTCGTAGGCATCGAAGGTCGTGACGTGGCCAGCCGCGTTCGTGATTGATTGGAGCTGCCCGCAACCATTACCGCTCGTGCAGTTGTTGTAGGCGAAGGTGGTGATGTCATTCACGTCGGTTCGCGCACCATCGATCGCGGCGAGCTGGCCGGCGGCGGTATAACTCATCGCGACGGTGCGCGCGACCGCGCCCCCGCTTGGGGTGAAGCCGGCTTGGGTGATGGCGGTTGGGAGGCTTGGGTGTGATGTATCGCCGTAGGTGATCGAAACCGTTTTAGTTGCACCGCTAAACACACTCGGGCTTTGAATCAGCGTCGGCAAGGTAAGCGTGCTCGACACGTATTGATAAGCGGTCGTGCGCGTGGCGGAGGTCGTAATCGGTGACGCACAGCTCCCCACTAAGCCCTCGGTCATGGAGGTCTTCTGGTTGGTGCTGTTGTAGGTGTAGATGCTGACTCGACCCTCTTCGTCCTTCTTGCAGGCTAAATTGTTCTGGGCGTCGAAGGTTTGATTGGTGGCTTTGCCGTCGTTTGGGTTGATCTTGGCGATGAGATTCTTCAGGCCGAGGTTGCTCGCGAAGGTCATGACCTCTTGGGTTCCGCTGGCATCGGTCACCGTAGTTTGCGTATCGGAGTCGTAGGCAAGCCCAAAGTGCTCGATGCCACCCGCATGTTCGGTCAGGATCGCTTTGCCGTTCGAATCGTAGCTGTATGTCGAGTAACGAACCGGACCCCCGCCGGCTTCCTGATACGAGATGCCGGTCAGGTGATGCGGGAAGCTGGTGTTCTCGTAGTGATAGAGCTTGGCGCTGGCGTTGGGATAGGTAACGCGGGTGAGATTGTTGTTCGCATCGTAGGTGTAGCTGAAGATATTGCCGCTCGGATCGGTGACGGAGACGATATGGGTCCCGCTGTAGGTGAAGCTCAGCGTGTGGCCGAAGGGGCCGGCGACCGCGAGTAGTTGGCCGGAGGTGTTGTAGGTGTAGTGGGTGGTTCTCCCCGCGGGGGAGGTTGCCGAGGCGATCGGTACCGGCGTAAAAGCATTCGCGCCGCTTGGGTTATCGTAACGCTCGAGGGTGCCCTCGCGCCGCGTCACGGTGTAACCCCCGGCGTCTCGCGTGACGGTTATGTTGCCATCGGGATCGCTCGTGCAGACATCGATCGGGTTTAATTGCAACGGCGGACAATTAAACGGTTCGGCGCGCCCGTCCCCGGTTCGTATGATCGTACTCGTTAGTGGGCCACCGCTGCTGCTGCCGATGACCACCCGTTCGATGCGCTGCATCACCGATGCTCGCCAGCCTTGGCCGAAGCCGGTGTCGCTCGGGAGTTGGCTGTTGTAGGAGCGGGATAATGAGGGGGTATCCGAGCTCACCCGGTAGTCGACTTCGGTTTCGTATTTGTTGCCGGTCGCCGGATTGCAGGGGTTGCCGATACTGCATTGGGGCGAGCCGCAGTCTTTGGTGCAACCCGTGTCGCCTGCACCTCCGCCTGGAGGCGGCGTACCACAGTCGCTCAAGCCGGGGCCGATCCATTGGGTGCCGCCAGAACACGGCGAGGGGCTCGCGGTCAAGTCGTAGGTCACGCTGTCGCCTTGCTGCCTAAGGACTCCTGAGCTGTCGCGGAATCGATAGCTGACCCCACAACTAAAAACGAAAGCGTAGAACAACGGCGGGGAGGAAACACCGGCGTCGAAGGACACCGAGCAGGCCGGCTCGCTGGTAAACGCGAATTCATTCTTAGCCACGAGGAGCGATAGTACGCACGATATCACCCCGTCTTTCCCCTTCTCGACGATGGCCGCGGGGATTTGTCCATCGGGCGAGAAAGCGAGGAACGGGGATGGTATTAGACTTGGGTCCCCGTACCACACCAGGGGAGAGAAGCCGCAAATTCTTACCGGCATGAGTTGAAACACACTGTTGGCTTGCACCGGGGGAGGATCGCCCCGTGCCGGGGCGGGGGAAACCAGCAGTGCGAGGAGAACCCACGCCATGCTCCTAGACACCCGCAACCGCGAACGATGGATGGTGCGCACCGCGCGCTGAGATGCTCCGTTCATCTCCCTCTCCCCGATAATTATTTGACGTCAGCGCTCAATCGAGCACGGCTGCGCGCACGCTACGCAATAGTCAGCACGTTCGTCAACCGTCAGAATTGACTATGCGAAATCGCGGGTAAGAGACTGAATGTCTGATGAGAATCGATTCGATGAAAGCGCGCGCAGTGAAACGTATATTCTGTAGACAAATCAGGAAAGTTGTGAATGGCTCGTTGTTAATGATTCCGATCCGAGGTAGCGGTTTTGTCGATGCGGCGGCCGCTTCCTCTCCTCCGAGAGAGGTAGGGGACGCGGGGACGTTCCCCGCTTCGCCTGTTTTCTGCCACGGAAGAAGCGCGTGCACGCAATTGGCATCGCAAAGCGGCGTTCGGCTGCGTCCCTCACCCCTTACCCCTCTCCCGAAGGGAGAGGGGTAAAACCAAACCACGATACTTCGCGCTACTTGTCGTACTCTTTGACCAGCGCCCGTGCGTCGTCCAACAGCGAGAGTAGCGTGCGCCACGCGCACGATCAATTTCAGACGAGTCGTGCGTACGGCTCACGCTAATGGAATTGACTCCTCCCTTTACTTAAACGGCATCGTACATGTGTCACTCTGGTGATGTCAGTCAACCAACGGAGTCCAGATATGACGAGGCGGAGTTGCTTTCTGACTTTTGCATTACCCTGCTAACAAGGTGTTGAAAAGTCCTTCCATGGACTTTTTTCAACTCGCGCGTCGCGGCGCATGTCCGCACCTCGCTCACTCGCTAGATCGCAGCAGCGGCTCGATGAGCCGCAAGGTCCGCGCTACCGCGCCGCGATTCTCCGCGACGAGTCGCAGCCCGGCTTGGCCGGCTTCGAATCGCCGATTCGCGTTGCCGAGAAAATCCCCGAGCGCCGGCGCGAGCCGCGCCGCTTCGGCGATCTGCACCCCCGCCCCCGACTCGCTCACCGCGCGCGCGATCTCCTCGAAGTTGAACATGTGGGGCCCGAAGACCACGGGTGTGCCGACGGCGGCTGCTTCCAGTAGATTGTGTCCGCCGGTCGGTACCAAACTTCCCCCGACAAAGGCGACATCCACGGCACCGTAGAAAAGTTGTAGCTCGCCCATGGTATCGCCGATAAGGACGTTCACCTTCGGATCGACGATATTGCGGTGCGCGCTTCGTAGCGCGACTTCGCAACCTCTCTTCTTGGCGAGGCGCGCGACGGCACCGAAGCGCTCGGGGTGGCGCGGCACGAGCACCAGCAAATGATTCGGGAACCGCGCGCTAAGCTCGGCGCGCGCCGAGAGAATCAACTCGTCTTCACCCTCGCGTGTGCTCGCCGCGAGCCACACCGGCCGGTCGCGTCCCCAATCACCGCGCAGCGCGTCGGCGACTTCGCGCAGGCTCGCCGGTAGATTCAGGTCGTACTTGATGTTGCCGGTGATCTGTATCGTCGCCGGCGGCGCGCCGAGCCGGCGCAGGCGCTCGGCGTCCGCGCTCGATTGCGCGGCGAGTACCGAAGTCTGCGCGAGCGTGTACGTCGCCAGGCGTTGGATTTTCATGTATCGACGCAGCGACGATTCCGACAAGCGCAAGTTCGCGACGACGATCGGAATCGAACGCGCGCGGCAAGCGAAGTAGAGGTTCGGCCACAGTTCCGTTTCCATGATGATCGCGATGTCCGGACGGGCGCGGTCCAGGAAACGCGCCACCGCGCGCGGCAAGTCATAAGGCGCGTAGCAGTGGGCGACGTCTTCTCCAAACAGCAGGCGCACCTGCTCCGAACCCGTCGGCGTCATCGTCGTAATCACCAGGCGATGCCCCGGGTAGCGCGCCGTGAGCGCCTTGATGAGCGGCGCCGCGGCGCGTACCTCGCCCACCGAAACCGCGTGTAGCCATATCACGTGCAGCGCGCGGATCGGAGGAACGACGCCGAATCGCTCCGGAATGCGTCGCCAATAGCCGCGATTGCGCAAGCCGCGCCAGCAAAGACGGATTAGTATGATCGGGAGCGCAAGCCGCAACAGCCACGTGTAGACCGCGAGCATCACACGACTCCGAGCCGCTCAAGCGCGCCCACAACGTCGCCGACACGCGGCGGCGCGCCTTGCCCGCCGAGGTTGATCGAGCGCGCGGGATCGCTCGGGAATGCGCCCGAGAGCCGGGATGCGCTGTCGACGTAAATCGCAACGGTCGGTCGCCCCAACGCGGCGGCGAGATGCATCAAGCCGGTGTCGACGCCGATAACCACGGTCGCCTTCGCCAGCACCGTCGGCAACTCGCGCAGACCAAGCCGTGTCGCCGGGATACGCGCGTTCGGAATAGCGGCCGCGAGCGCCGTGGCGCGAGCGCGCTCCGCGGCATCGCCCCACGAAAAGAGCGGTATCAGACCGCGCGCTTC
>JBGPCS010000203.1:0-5365 GCA_041481875.1 Sulfurifustaceae bacterium | reverse complement strand
GTTCCGCGCTCGACGATGCGCCCGCCCTCCATGACGAGAATTTGTTCGGCATCCATGATGGTTGAGAGCCGGTGCGCGATCACGAGCGTCGTGTGACGCGCGGCGACCTCGGCGAGCGCCGCTTGGATGATTTTCTCGGACTGCGAATCCAGCGCCGACGTAGCCTCGTCGAACACGAGAATTCGCGGACGCTTTAGAATCGCGCGCGCGATCGCGACGCGCTGTTTTTCACCGCCGGACAGTTTGAGCCCGCGTTCGCCGACCATTGTGTCGTAGCCCTTCGGCAACGATTCGACGAAGTGATGGATGTGTGCGTGCGTGGCCGCCTGGAAGATTTCCTCGCGCGTCGCGTCCGGGCGGCCATACGCGATGTTGTAGTAGATCGTGTCGTTGAACAGCACGGTATCCTGCGGGACGATGCCGATGTTGGCGCGCAGGCTCAGCTGCGTGACGTCGCGGATGTCCTGGCCGTCGATCAGAATGCGACCGCCGCCGACGTCGTAGAACCGGAACAACAACCGCGCAATAGTGGATTTGCCCCCGCCGCTGGTGCCTACCACCGCGACTTTCTGTCCCGGTCGAATTTCGAAATCGACGTCGAAGAGAATCTGCCGGTCGGGTTCGTAAGAAAAATCGACATGATCGAAACGCACATGCGCCCGTGCCACCGCAAGATCGGGCGCGCTCGGCTTGTCCCGCACTTCCGGATCCTGCTCGAGCAGTCCGAACATGCGCTCCATGTCGGCGAGCGAGTGGCGGATCTCGCGGTAGACGAAGCCAAGAAAGTTGAGCGGCATGTACAACTGAATCAGAAAGGCGTTGACCAGCACCAGATCCCCGATCGTCATCTCGCCGTTCATGACATGGTAGCCGGCAAGCAACATCAATGTCGTCACGGCGCCCGCAATGATGAAACTCTGTCCGACGTTGAGGAACGACAACGAAGTTTGATTGCGCACCGCCGCTTGCTCCCAAGCAGCGAGCGTTTCGTCGTAGCGGCGCGCCTCGTACCTCTCGTTGCTGAAGTACTTCACCGTCTCGTAATTGATCAAGCTGTCGATCGCGCGCGTATTCGCCTTCGAATCCATTTCGTTCATCGTGCGGCGGAAGATCATGCGCCACTCCGTCACGAACAACGTGAAGATGACGTAGGTGACGAGTGTCAGCATCGTGATGATGGCGAACCAGGCGTCGTACTTGACCAGTAGGATGCCCGCGATGAAAGTAATTTCGAGAATCGTCGGCAGGATGTTGAACAGCATGAAGTTGAGCAAAAACCGGATGCCGCCTGCGCCGCGCTCGATGTCGCGCGACACCCCGCCGGTTTGGCGTTCCAGGTGAAAGCGCAGCGACAAGCCGTGTAGGTGCTGGAAGACCTTGAGAGCGACGCGCCGGATCGACCGTTGCAGCACCTTGACGAACACGACGTCGCGCAACTCGCCGAAGAGCGAGTTGCCGAGCCGCAGCAACCCGTAGGCGGCGAACAGAAACACCGGCAACGTGAGCAGCGCCTGGCGTTGCTCGAACGTATCCACGATTTCCTTCAGCACCAGCGGCACGGTGACGTTCGCGACCTTCGCCGCCGCCAAGAATGCGAGGGCGAGCGCTACTCGCCCGCGGAACTCGAGCAGATAAGGCAGTAGCATCGTGATGGTGCGCCAGTCTCTACGACCGGCCGGTGGTTTGCCGAAATGGGGAAAGCGCAAAGGGTACAGCTCCTTTCTCGATCGAGCGGAGGAGTTTACAGGAGTCGCTCCACGGGCGGGAATGACGCGGTAAAACCAGCGCCCACTAGGCCGAAAAATCGCTCAGCATACCGTCGACGATCCATTGCTTGAGTAAACCGGCGGCGGTCGGCGCGGCATCGCTCGGGTCGAACCATTCGCACAAGCCCGCACAGATGTCGGCGAAACTGTCACCGCGCCGCAGCACGTCGAGCGCGTACGCTTCGTGCGGCGCAAGCGAACGGAAGAACGTTTGGAGGTTCTGGCGCCAGATCGCCCACGGGACCGCGGTGCCGGCGCGCTCGGGCGCGGGCAACGCCGTGCCGCCGTCGGCAGCACGCCAAATTGCGGTCGCGTTCCAGTGCAAGTCCAAACGGTTGAGCGCAGCGTGCGCGCGAAAAGCGAGATTCGGCCAATCGGCGGCTTCGACCGTCGCGAGGTCTTCGACGGTCAGTACCGGATCGTCCGCCGCGTCGAACGCGGCGCTTAGCGCCCAGTCGAGCGCGGCGAGCTCCGCGAGTAGCGGTGCATCGGAGTAGGGACGGGTGCGCGCGAGAAAGTCCGTCAACTGCCCGCCGAAATAACGCAACGAATAGTGCGTGGACGGGGACGCCGCGATGTAGGCTTCACCGAGCGCGGTAAAATCATCGGAACCGAGATAGGCGCGAAGTGCGACGAAGTCGGTTTCGAGCGCTTCGAGCAATCGCAGCCGATACGCGTCGGCGTAGACGCGCAACCGTTCCTCGGCCGCTAGGTTACCGGCATCGACGACGCGCGCGATCGCCGCATTCGGCGCGCGCAGAATATACGCTTGGAAATCGTCTTGCAGCTCGCGTAACGCGCTCATCGTGCCATCGCGATCGCGACTTGGGGAGCGGCGAGGACGGCGGCGGCGATTTCGCGCGCGCGCGCGAGCTCATCGACGAGCTCGCCGAGTGCGGGAATGTTGTCGTCGCGCTCGATCATGGTCGGGACCGGGCCGAAACGGCGCACGGCGGCTTCGTAGAGCTTCCACACCGGATCGATGATCGGTTCGTCGTGTGTATCGATGATATGCGTGTCGAGATTGCGGTGGCCGGCGAGGTGAAACTGCCGTACGCGCTCGCGCGGTATGCCGTCCAAATAGACCAGCGGATCGAAGCCATGATTGAAACTGCTGACGTAGATGTTGTTGATATCGAGCAGAATCGAGCAATCGGCGCGCTCGGCGATCTCGCGCAGGAACTCCCACTCGCTCACCGCCGAGTCGCGATAGGTGAGGTAGCTCGATACGTTTTCGAGCAAGATGCGCCGTCCGAGATACCCTTGAACCTGGGCAACGCGATCAGCGACGTGCGCTATCGCTTCTTCGGTGTATGGCAGCGGCAGCAGATCGTGAAGATTCTTCCCGTGCGTTCCGGTCCAGCAGAGATGGTCCGATATCCATTGGGGCTCGGCACGCGCGGCGAGCTCCTTCAAGCTTTTCAGATAATCCCGATTGAGCGGATCCGATGATCCGATCGACAGCGACACGCCGTGCATGACGATGGGATAGCGGCTGCGAATGCGATCGAGATAGTGCAGCGGCTTGCCGCCTGGCACCATATAATTTTCGGAGAGAATCTCGAACCAATCGACGTGCGGATTAGAATCGAGGATAGCGTCGTAGTGTGGGATGCGCAGGCCGAGGCCGAAACCGAGCGACGGTCGCGAGGCGGGACTTTCCGGGAACATAAAAAAGGCGCTCGCTTGCGCGAGCGCCCCTTTAGGCGTTAGCCCTTCTTCGCTTCGGCCTTGCCGCCTTTGTCCGCGCACTCCTTGTCGGACGCCGACGATACCCAGCCCTTGCCCTTGCAAGCGTTCTGTCCCTTGCAGGAGTTTGACGACGTCTGACACTCGCTCTTGCCTTTGCACGCGTTGGCGCCGGTGCAATGAACCTTGGCGGCGCCTCCCGAGTGCGAGGCGGCCATTGCGGTGTTGGTGGCGGAAGCGGCAAACAGCCCAGCGGCAGCGGTGGCAATCGCAAAACCGACGACTTTCTTCGAGTTCAACATGGATGTCTCCAGATTAGTGGTTGGGAATACCATATACGACGTTAGCAACCGGCTGGATGCGCGACCTACCTTCCTTGCAGCATCCACGGCGCCAGCGATTGGACCCGACATTCGGGGGCGAGTTTCACGCCTTCAGGGGCACAATGCTGGCGGCATGGTACCGCAGTGCGGCGGGTGAGTGAACCGGCTGCGTCCGAGGTCCGGCGCGGGGCGCTCGAGGGTCGAGCGTTAACGACACTACGCGGGTGGCCGTGAGAACTTGCCGATTTATTCCCGACTCCGGGTGGGCGTGTGGCGCGCGGCGACGGGCGGCGAGCTAATGGACCAGTTTCTTGTATCGGATCCGGTGCGGCTGATCGGCATCGTCGCCGAGCCGCCGCTTGCGGTCGGCTTCGTAGTCCGCGTAGTTGCCCTCGAACCATACGACCGTGCCCTCGTCTTCGAACGCCAGCATGTGCGATGCGATGCGATCGAGAAACCATCGATCGTGCGAGATCACGACGGCGCAACCCCCGAAGTCGAGTAGCGCGTCCTCGAGCGCCCGCAATGTGTCGACGTCGAGATCGTTCGTCGGCTCGTCGAGTAGCAGCAGGTTCGCACCGCTCTTCAGGAGCTTCGCGAGATGCACGCGGTTGCGCTCGCCGCCGGATAAGTCCTTGACCAACTTCTGCTGATCCGCCCCCCGGAAGTTGAAGCGCCCGCAGTAAGCACGCGACGGAACCTCTTGCTTGCCGAGCAGGATGTTGTCATGGCCGTCGGAGATCTCCTCCCACACGGTTTTCGCGCCGGCAAGCGTGTCGCGCGATTGATCGACGTATGCGACGTTCACGGTAGGACCGATGCGCAACTCTCCGCGGTCCGGCTTGTCCTGCCCCGCGATCATGCGAAACAGCGTCGTCTTGCCGGCGCCATTTGGGCCGATCACGCCGACGATGCCGCCGCGCGGCAGGTTGAAGTTGAGATTCTCGATCAGCACCCGATCGCCGAAGCCTTTGGTCAATTGCTTCGCTTCGACGACGAGGTCGCCGAGCCGAGGTCCCGGCGGTATGAAAATCTCCTTCGTCTCGTTGCGCTTTTGATATTCCTGCGAGGCCAGCTCCTCGTAGCGGGCAAGGCGCGCCTTGCTTTTGGCGTGCCGGCCTTTGGGATTGGTGCGCACCCACTCGAGCTCTTCTTTCATCGCTTTCATGCGCGCCGTCTCCTGCTTCTCCTCGACGGCAAGGCGCGTCTCTTTTTGTTCGAGCCAGGATGAATAGTTCCCTTTCCACGGAATGCCGTGGCCGCGATCAAGCTCCAGAATCCAGCCGGCCGCGTTGTCGAGAAAGTAACGATCGTGGGTGACAGCCACGACCGTGCCCGGGTAGTCGTGCAAGAAGCGCTCAAGCCATGCCACGGATTCGGCGTCGAGGTGGTTGGTCGGCTCATCGAGCAGCAGCATATCCGGTTGCGACAAGAGCAGGCGACAGAGGGCGACGCGCCGACGCTCGCCTCCGGATAACTTGCTTACGTCAGCGTCCCACGGCGGCAAGCGCAAGGCGTCGGCCGCGATCTCGAGCTTGCGTTCCAGCTCCCACGCGCCGGCAGCGTCGATTTTCTCTTGCAGCTTTG
>JBGPCS010000202.1:0-5368 GCA_041481875.1 Sulfurifustaceae bacterium | reverse complement strand
GAGGTAGAGCAGCAGCTTAACGAACGAGGCCGCCTCGATCAGCGCCAGGTGGCGGCCGGAGTACTCGAGGATCATCGCTTCGTGCACCATGGTCAGCTCGAGGTGCGTCGCCGGATTGTCGACCGGCACCCGCCCGGTTTCGGCCACCGCGACCATCGCGAGCGCGAGTAAAGCAAACAAAAACGACGGCCGCAGCACCAGTCCGGCCTGCAGGACGTAGTCGATCGCGCTCGCGAGGTTGGTCGAGTTGGCGGTGGTCGAGAGGGTGAACACCGCCATCAACATCGCCGGTTCCGCGAGCGCCGCCACCATCATCTCGCGTGAAGCGCCCATGCCGCCGAACGCCGTGCCGATGTCGAGGCCGGCGAGCGCGGTAAAAAAGCGCGCGAGCGCGAAGAAGCCGACGATGACGATGACATCGGCGATCGCCGCCGTCGGCAGGCGCACGGCGAGCAGCGGAATCGCCGCGGCGGCGAGCCACATCGCGCCGAACACGATGTAGGGCGTGGCGCGGAACAGCCACGATGCGTTCGCGGCGAGCACCATGTCCTTGCGCATGAGCTTGGCGAGATCGCGATACGGTTGCCACAACACCGGCGCCGCGCGGTTCTGCATGTAGCACTTGACGCGTTTCACCCAACCGGCGAGCAGCGGCGCCGCGGCGATGAAGACGAGCGCCTGCACGCCCGCGAGGACCCAAGCGGTCAGCTGATGATCCATAGAAACAACAACAGCGTGACCAACGAGTAAATAAGGTACGTGTGGATGCTGCCGGTTTGAATGACACCGATGCGCCGCGCCGCCGCGAGCACCAGACGCCCGATCGGGACGTAGCCCTTGAGCCATGACCAATCGCCGACGTGCAGCCGGTAGCGAATCGTTTGCGCGCGCGGGATCGGTCCGGGCGCGTTCGTGATCTCGATCTCCTCCTCGATCTTCCACGCCGGGCCGAACACGCGCCGGATCGGCATGGCGAACGCGGTGGAGGTGTATTGCATGCGCGAGGTCAGGCCGCCGAAGCCGCAATCCCACGCCTCGCCCTTGCGCGCGGGTTTGGCGCCGCGTTTCAAAAATACATACCCGAGCAGAAATACCAACGCGATCGCGAGCACGACGAACGGCGCCGAATACGACGCGACGTCGCGCGAGATCGGCGTAAGCCACAGCCACCCTTGCACGGTCGCGGCCGGAAGGCGCGTGTGTACGAGTAACTCGGTAATCGGCGCCATCGCCTCGATCACGAGCGTCGGCAGGACGCCGAGCAGGAGACACGCGAACGCGAGCAACCCCATGCCGGCGAGCATGCCCGGCCCGACTTCGCGCGCACGCGCGACGTGACGCGAACGCGGCCGCCCGAGAAACGCAACACCGTACGCCTTGACGAAACACGCCGCCGCGAGCGCGGCGGCAAGCGCGAGCAGCGCCGCGGCGATTGGGATGATCGCGCGCAGCACGCCGTTTTCAAGGCGCGCCGCCTGCAATGCGGTCTGGAACGTCAGCCACTCCGACACGAATCCGTTAAGCGGCGGTAACGCCGAGATCGCGACGCAGCCGACGAGGAACATGAACGCGGTCACCGGCATGCGATGAATCAGTCCGCCCATGTGCTCCAGGTCGCGCTCGTGCGTGCGATGCAGCACCGCGCCGGCGCCGAGGAATAGCAGGCCCTTGAACAGCGCGTGATTCAGCGTGTGATACAGCGCGGCCACCAGCCCGAGCGTACCGAGCACGGCGTGACCCGTGTCCAGGAAAATCATGGATAGCCCGAGTCCCATCAAAATAATTCCGATGTTCTCGATCGAGTGGTACGCGAGCAGGCGTTTGAGGTCGTGCTGCATCAACGCATACAGCACGCCGAGCAGCGCCGAGGCGGTGCCGAACAACAACACAACCACGCCCCATTCCCAACGCACCGTCCCGATCAAGTCGTACGTCACGCGCACCATGCCGTAGATGCCCATCTTAATCATGGCGCCGCTCATCAGCGCCGAGATGTGCGAGGGCGCGACCGGGTGCGCCTCCGGCAGCCACGCGTGCAGCGGCACGATGCCGGCCTTGGTGCCGAAGCCGGCGAACGCGAACGCAAACGCGAGCGTGGCCCAGAGCGGCGTCAACGGCGCGGCGCGCATTTCATCGAACGTGAAACCGCCGCCGAACGCGGCGAGCACGCCAAAGGAAACGAGAATGACGAGGGCCCCGACGTGCGCGAGCAGCAAAAACAGAAAGGCGGCGTGGCGGTTGGCGGAATGCTGGTGCTGGTAGACGACCAGCAAATACCCCCCGACCGACATCAGCTCCCAGAAAATCATGAACGTGAAGGCGTCGTCGGCGAGCAGCAGCATCTGCATGCCCAAGATGAACACCGCGGTAAACGCGCCGAGCGTTCCTCCAGAACCGCGGCTTGCCCGCGCGAACTCGCGCGCATAGCGCGGTCCATAGAGCGCGACGGCGGCGACCAGCGTGCCGAGCAGCACGAAGAAGAATCCCGACAAGGGATCGAGCCGCACGTGCCATTTGAGCCAGGGCAGTCCGAGCGGCAGTTGCCCCGCCATACTGACATCGCCGAGCAGCGCCCAACCCCCGGCCACGACCGTGGCGATGCCGGAGACGCCCAATAAGAAGAAAGGAACCCGTTGCGCGTAACCGCGTCGCGCATCCAGCGCGAGCGCCGCAGTGCCGGAGAGAACGACGGCGAGGACCGCCGCGTAGGCCAGATCAAGCGCTGTCACGAGATTTTACGAGATGAGCACCCGGTCCCGTTCTCCGCCTCGCTTTGCGCGGCAGAGCCGGGTGGGAGAAGCGACGTATTCATCCTTGCGAGTGCTAAGAAAAATTCACCGATCGGAAGCGAGTGAGCGGAACCGATAGAGAATAACATGGCCGCTCCGGCGGTACCTAGTTGTGTCGGCGGCGCGCCGCGTCCGGTTTTCCGCCGATCGCGCATTTGCGCGGACCCGCGGCGCGGTTAGAATGCGCCGCCGTTCGCCGTGGAGCGAAGCCGTGACCGACGTCCTGTTCGAATCCAATTTACCGAGCCTGCCGCTGCTGCATCGCGGGAAGGTGCGCGACATTTACGCGGCCGGTGATCGGCATATGCTCATCGTCACCACGGATCGCTTATCCGCGTTCGACGTAGTGTTGCCGACGCCCATTCCTGGCAAGGGGAAGGTGCTCACCGATCTTTCGAACTTCTGGTTCGCGCGCACTCGCTCCATCGTGCCGAATCACCTGGCGAATCGATCGCTCGCGGAAGCTGTCGGCGACCCGGCGGAGCGCAGCCTTATCGAGGGTCGGGCGATCGTCGTGCGTCGTCTCAAGCCGCTGCCCGTCGAGGCGATCGTGCGCGGTTATTTGGCCGGATCGGGCTGGAAAGAGTATCGGCAGTCGGGGACGGTGTGCGGCATCGCACTGCCGGCCGGGCTGCGCGAGGCGGATCGGCTGCCCGATCCCATCTTTACGCCGTCGACGAAGGCCGCGGTCGGCGCGCACGACGAGAACATCAGCTTCGCCCAGGCGCAGGCGTTGCTCGGCGCCGATGTCGCCCGGCGCGTGCAAACGGCCAGTCTGGCGCTATACCGCTACGCGGCGGAATACGCATTGGGCCGTGGGATCATCATCGCGGATACCAAATTCGAGTTCGGATTGGACGACGCCGGCGAGCTGACGCTGATCGACGAGGCACTGACGCCCGACTCCTCGCGCTTCTGGCCGGTCGATCAATACCGGCCCGGCTCCAATCCGCCGAGCTTCGACAAGCAATACGTGCGCGATTACCTGGAGCGCCTCGGTTGGAACAAAATCCCGCCGGCCCCGGCGCTTCCTCCCGAAATCGTCGCCAAGACGGCGGAAAAATACCGCGAGGCGCTGGTTCGCCTGGCCGGTCCATAGCTGAACGGTGTTCGGAACCGGGGTGTCTATTCCGTCGAACTGTTCGACGACGGGTGCCAAAATCTTGAAGGAGCGACATGACAAGCGATTTTGTCCCGCTGACTACGCCGAACAAAACCCATAACATACTCCGCACGCGAACTAGCCCGTTGGGGCGCCATCGCTTGCCCCGACGTACGTGCTGACAGACAGGAGACCAAACTATGACGCGTCCAGAGACAGAGCGGCAGTCTCCATCCGTACCGGCCCAAGAAACAGAAAATGGAAAGCGCGGTCTGTCACCGATCTACCTCGACCAAATCGATCTGTTCGACAACGTTGTCGTTCTGCAAAGACCGCCGCGCAAGCGCCGAATCGTCTTTGGCTGGTACGGCGGCAAGTTCAGTCATCTCGAATGGTTGTTGCCGCGCCTCCCCAGCGCACACCACTACTGCGAGCCCTTTTCCGGCTCCGCCGCCGTCCTCCTGAATCGAGCCCCATCGCCGGTAGAAACCTACAACGATATCGACGGCGACGTCGTGAATTTCTTCCGCGTGTTGCGCGACCGATCCGACGATCTCATCCGCGCCATCGGATTGACGCCGTTCTCTCGGGAAGAGTTTCATCGGGCGATCAACGATCGCACGCAAGGCATTACCGATATCGAACGCGCACGTCGCTTCTACATCCGCGCGCGTCAAACACGGACCGGCTTGGCGCAGACCGCGACGCTGGGACGTTGGGCTAACTGCAAGAACACAAGCCGCGCCGGCATGTCGGGCGTGGTCTCGCGTTGGCTTGGAGGCGTTGAGGTGCTGGCGGACATTGCCGAGCGTTTGGTGCGCGTTCAAATCGAAAATCGCCCGGCGCTCGAAATCATCCGGCTTTACGACGGCAAGGACACGCTCTTTTATTGCGATCCTCCTTACTTGCACGAAACCCGTGGCGACAGCAAAGCGTACGGTTTTGAAATGGATGTCGCGCAGCACGGCGAGCTTGCCAAGGCGTTGAACGATTGCCGAGGTAAGGTGGCCGTCTCGGGCTATCGTTGCAAAGCGATGGACAAATGGTACAAAGCTTGGCATCGGTATGATGCACCGGCAAAGCAGTGCCACTCCATCAAGAAGCTGCGACAAGAATGCCTATGGATGAACTACTGAATGCCGGACGTTGACTACGATGCGGCGGCAGCGCTTCTTCAGGAACTGTTTGTGGAGGCAGAACAGCATTTCCAGAGCAAGACCGTTCCTCCAGTCGTTCCAGCCGTAGTGACGGCGGCGGACACACTTTTTGCCTCCAGCACGCAATCCTATCGAGAAGTTCTTTTAGGGTGCGGATTAGCATGGATGCTTGATCGCTCTATCAACATCCGGCACCCGTATATGAATCAAGGCGAGGACGCGTTTAACGGCCGCACGCTAGATGAACGTGTGGTTAATCCGTTCCTGCAGGATCGTATGATCCCATCCTCAAAGGGACCTTATCTCGCGACTTTTCGCCG
>JBGPCS010000201.1:0-5394 GCA_041481875.1 Sulfurifustaceae bacterium | reverse complement strand
GTCCGGATCCTGCCGCAACATCGATCGCAGCACGCGCGCGAACGTCAGCTCGATGCGCGTGTTGACCTGCACCTGATTGATGCCGGGCAGGCGATATTCCACCGGGTCTTCGACCGTCAGCACCTTGAACTCCGGCCGGCTCAGTTCGCGCAGCGCCGCGTAGAGGGTTGTCGTTTTGCCGCTTCCGGTCGGGCCCGTGACCAGCACCATGCCGTTAGGCTGGCGGATCAGCCGGCGAAAGCGATCGAGCAGCGAAGCCGGCATGCCGATTTGCTCGAGCGTGATGACGCCGAAGGGATTTAGCAGCCGTAACACCACCGACTCGCCGAACTGCACCGGCATCGTCGAAAGTCGCACGTCGATGTTGCGCTCGCGCACCCGCACGTTCGTGCGGCCGTCCTGGGGCATGCGCTTCTCGGAAATGTCGAGGCCCGCCATGAGCTTCACCCGCGAGACCAGAGCATTGGCGATGCGGCGATCGGCCGTCGTCTGCACCCGCAGCACACCGTCGATGCGAAACCGGATGCGCAGTTCCTTCTCATCCGGCTCGATGTGGATATCGGACGCATTCACCTGCACTGCGTCCTCGAACATGCTCTGCAGAAGCTTTACAACCGGTGCGTCGGTCAGACCCTCGGCGGCGGCGAGCTCGTCGAGGTCGACCGCTTGCGCCGCGAGCTCTTGCTGCAGCTCCTGCGCGAGCCCGGAGATTTCCTCGGTCTTGCGATAGACGCGGTCGATGGTCTTGAGCAGCTCCGCTTCTTTGACCACCGCGAGGCGAATCGGCCGGCGCAACACACGCGAAAGCTCGTCATAGGCGAAGATGTCCGTCGGATCGGCGAGGCCGACCAGCACTCCCTCGCGCGCATCTTCAAGCGCGATGGCGCGGAAGCGACGCGCGTGCGTTTCCGGAATGAGGCGCACGACTTCGGGTTTGTAGTTGTACCGTTTGAGATCGACGTAGGGGATCTGCAACTGCTGCGAGAGCAACGTCAGCAACTGCTCCTCGGTGATGAAGCCGTTCTCGATCAACACGCGTCCAAGCTTGCGGCCGCTCTTCTTCTGATCCGCCAGCGCGGTGGTGAGTTGTTCCTGCGAGATAGCTTTGTGCGCGATCAATAGATCGCCGATGCGCACCTTCTTCGGTCGGGCTGCCGGGATCGCGGCCATGCGTTAGGTCCTCGAATTTGAGGAGAGGTCTGCTGTTGGAGTCCTAGAGCAAAATCTAGACCACGCCGGGCGCTTAGCCAGCGCCCGTGACCAACGATGACAAATAATTAGCTCGCGGACATAACGGCGGGTAAGCCCAAATCGGGAGCGATCGGTCGCGCAGGCGCCATACCGGCGATCGCTTGTCGCAGTTTCTCGCTTAGATGCTCGATTTCGACGGCACGCGCCTCTTGCCCCAGCTGTCTGGCGAGTCGAGCGGTGGATTCGTAGTAGACGAGCACCGATTTCACCGGGTAGTACCAATAGTACATTCCGCCCTCCAGCACTCCGTACGCCTCCATCGCGCGATCCGAAGCGAGCAGCATCTGCGCGTAAGCCAAACGCGTCCAAAAGAAGCGCGGATCGCAGGACAGCGCGCGCGCATAGGCCGCTTCCGCCTGCGTCCGCCATTGCGGTCCGGCAAGGTCCCGGTTCTCCTCGAGAAGGCGCGCGCGCACCGAGTAGATCAAAGGTCGGTACGGATTGGCGGACTGCGCTTCATCGAGCATTGCTAACGCGGCTTCGTAAAGCGCGCGGCGTTCCGATTCCGCCGCCTGCGGTACTCGCTGCAGCACGTGCCGGTATAGGTCCGCGTGCGTCGCCAAGACTTTATCGTCGAACGAAAGCAATCGCTCAGCCCAAGTGAAGACGGCGTCGGCTTCCGGTAATTTTCCTTCGGCGGCGAGCGTGAAACCGCGTTTGAATAGCTGATCGGACACACCGAGAACGACGAAATAAGAAAGCGGAGCGAGAAAAAACGACACGACAACCACCCGGTAGAGCCACGGTCGCAGGATCTTCTTGGGTTGCAACGTTCGTTCACGAACCGAGCTAGTGCCGCTGACGCATTCGTGGAAACGGCCCAGCGCCAGCCCGATGACAATGGAAACCGGCAGAATATAAAAATCGAAATCGAAAAAACTGTGCAGCGCCACGGCCGCCAGGCCGCAGAACAAACCGAGGGCCTCGAGCCGAACGGTGACCGGCGGCCGGTGCCGCAGGAATCGCACGAGCAAGAAAAGCGCCGATCCAAACGCCGCGAGTAACAGCAGCAACGCCGGGAGCCCCGCTTCGATCCAGATTTGCAAGTAGTCGTTGTGTACGAAGAAGCCGAGCGAGGCGTCGGTAGGATCGCGATACGGCGGCCAGGCCAAGTAATAAGTACCAAGACCGATACCCCACCACGGATTCGCCATCAACATATCCCAAGAGCCGCGCCAAATTAGGAAGCGGGGAATACCCGCGCTCGCGGGATCGCTCAACGTCGCCAGGCGACCGCCCGCGAACTCGCCATGCAGAATCAAATTTGCCGCCAGGTAGGCTCCAACCAACAAACCGAGCAGCACCGCGATCGGCCGTGTGCCGACCGACTTCCACGCAAGAACCATCAGGACCGTCATGCCGACGATGAGGCTCACGGTCGTGCCCCGGCCCTCCGTGCTCGCAATCGCGAAGAAGAACGCGAAGACACACGCGCCGATACCGTAGACGAGCGCTCGGCGCGATCGCTGCTTCTGCACCAAAAGAAAGTACGCGCTCAGCGGCAGCGCGATCAGCATCACCAGAGCGGCAAACGAGTGGATATTGATGAAGGTCGAACGCGGCGGTTCATGCCGGACAAAGAGCTGAACCATCGCGAAACCGCACAACGCGAGCGCACCCGCCGGGAGGAAGCGCGCCAGCCAAAACCGGATCCGGTTGCGCTCGGGCGACAGCGTGTAGCACCAGAACACCAGCGCGGGCGTGCCGACCCACCAAAAGTTGATGACACTCGTAACCGGCACCTTGGTCCACCAAAGCGATATCGCGAGCCACAGCCAGAAGAGCGTGAGACTTATGCTGAGCGGCGACACCGGCAAGCGTATGCCGCCGGCGTAGCTCGTGACGATCGATAACGCGAACCAGGAGACCAGTAGGAATTGCGCACCGGCTAGCAGCACCAACTGCGGGCCGTGATAAAAAACCGCTAAACCGAGCGCGATGGCGACGGCGAGCGCGCTGATCCGGGCAACACGTGGAGACATGTCGTCCGCTCGTGCTTGTTTCATGCGATAGTCGTCACCTCGATCTCAAGTCGAAATGTAGTAAACGGTGGCGCAAACCCCAACCTTGCTTAGCGTCATTTTGTACGAGCCCGAGATTCCCGCCAACACGGGCAACATCATGCGTCTGTGCGCCAACGCCGGCGCGCGTTTGCACCTGATCGAGCCGCTTGGCTTCGTGCTCGACGACAAGCGCCTGCGCCGCGCCGGCCTCGACTACCGGGACTGGGCGGACGTGCGCACGTATCGAAACCTCGAGCAGGTGTTCGAAGAGCGCGCCTTCAGTCGTGTGTACGCTTTCACCACGCGCGGCCTGCGCTTCTACAGTGACGTGCGGTATCAAGCGGGCGACGCGCTGCTATTTGGACCCGAGACACGCGGGCTGCCCTCCACCTTACTCGCGCAGCTACCGGAAGAATCGCTGCTGCGCCTGCCGTTGCAACCGCAGAATCGCAGCCTAAATCTTTCCAATGCCGTCGCCATCGTTGTCTACGAAGCTTGGCGCCAACTCGGTTTCGCCGGCGGCGTATAACGGCGGCCACGAACAGGTATCGCCGCTCGCGAGGCGAGGGCAATGGAAGAATCTCCGTCAAAAACCGCGGCGCGCGCGCGGAGACAATGGGTATAATGTCACGCCTGCCCTGAAGCCATCGGTAGTCGAACGGTTCCATGCGCCGCCTGAAGCTAAAAAAATATTTGCGCCTACGCAACGTCTTGCTCGCGGGGGTTTTGTTGTCGGCGGCGTTTGCGATCTATGTCCTCTATCTCGATGTAACCATTCGCACGCAATTCGAAGGTAAGCGTTGGGCGCTGCCGGCGCGGGTCTACGCGGGCCCGCTCGATCTCTATCCCGGCAAGAGGATCTCGGCGGCACAGTTGAACGAGGAACTGACGGCGCTCAACTATCGCCAGGGAAATCTGGACGAACCCGGTTCCTACCTGCGCGATCGCGAGCGCATCGAGCTGGTCACGCGGCCGTTCACCTTTTGGGACGGCGCGCAGCCGGCGTTACGAATCGCGATAACCTTCTCGGGCAAGCAAATCGGCAGCATCGAGAACTTGGATACCGGACTGGCGCCGCCGCTGGTGCGGCTCGATCCGCTCTTGATCGGCGGCATTTACCCGGCGCACAACGAAGATCGCGTGCTGGTGAAGTTGGATGAAGTGCCGCCGGCGCTGATCAAGGCGCTCATCACCGTCGAGGATCGTAAATTCTACGAGCATCACGGCGTCGATCCGCGCGGCATCGCACGCGCGCTGTGGACCAATCTGCGCGCAGTCGACGCCGTGCAAGGCGGAAGCACGCTGACGCAACAGTTGGTGAAAAACTTCTATCTGACTTCGGAACGTTCGCTGCGGCGCAAGGCGACCGAGGCGATTATGGCGCTGCTGCTCGATGCGCATTACCTGAAGGATGAAATCCTCGAAGCCTACGTCAATGAGATCTATCTCGGCCAGGACGGCAACCGGGCGATCCACGGCTTCGGCCTCGCCGCGCAATATTACTTCGATCGACCGCTGCAACAATTGTCGCTGTCGCAGGCGGCGCTCCTCGTCGGGCTCGTCAAAGGGCCGTCGTACTACGATCCGCGCCGCCACCCCGAACGGGCGCGCGCGCGCCGCAACCTCGTGCTCACCGAGCTTGCCGAGCGCAATGTCATCGCCACCAACGAGTACTTGGGTGCGAAGACCGCACCGCTCGACGTGGCGGTCCGCGCGCCGATGGGGACGTCGCCGTATCCGGCGTTCCTCAGCCTGGTGCATCGGCAACTGCGCAGCGACTACTCCGACGCCGACCTGCGCTCGGAAGGACTGCGAATCTTCACGACGCTCGATCCGCGCGCGCAGCGCGCCGCCGAGCACGCGCTGGCCACACGCCTCACGACGCTTGAAAAGCAGCGGCGCATTCCCGCCGGTGTCCTGGAAGGCGCGATCGTCGTCACCAGCACCGAGCATGGCGAAGTGCTGGCGCTGGTCGGTGGGCGCCGCACGCGCTATGAAGGCTTCAATCGTGCACTCGACGCGGTGCGGCAGATCGGCTCGCTCATCAAGCCGGTGGTTTACCTGACGGCGCTATCGCGGCCCGGTCAGTACACGTTGACGACACGGCTCGACGATAGCCCGCTCGTGTGGAAGGAGCCCG